>JAVWUR010000006.1:25173-38519 GCA_036667055.1 Oscillospiraceae bacterium | reverse complement strand
CGCAACATAAAGCAAAACCTGTTTTGGGCGTTTTTCTACAACTTCTTGGGTATTCCCCTTGCCGCCGGTGTGTTTTATTCGACCCTCGGCTGGAAGCTAAGCCCTATGTTTGGGGCGGCGGCGATGAGCTTTAGCAGCTTGTTTGTGGTGACAAATGCCCTGCGTTTAAAGCTGTTTAAAGCCACTGAAACCGACACTATCGACCACAGTCGACAGGAATATATTTACACAGAAACGAAGGAGAAGGATAGTATGGTAATTTTAAAAATTAAGGGAATGATGTGCGGTCACTGCGTAAAGCACGTTCAAGCGGCACTGGATGGAATTGAGGGGGTAACCGCCACGGTGGATTTAGAAAAAAATCAGGCAACCGTAACCTCGAAAACAGCAATTGACACCGACCTTTTAGTTGGGGCGGTAAAAAACGCCGGCTATGAGGTGACACAGGTTATCACGGAATAGCCTGCCCTACCCCACCGCAAAAAGCCCACCGCAATACCCCACCGCAGTACACCAACGCAATACCCCGCCGCAAAAACCCACCGCAAAAAAAACCACCTACAGTTAGCGTTGAAAATTCATTTTTCAAGCTGTCTATAGGTGGGTTTTTATGGTTTTAGGGCTGGTTTTAGAGCTATGTTTTATCCCTATTTTTTTTACAAAACCTATCTTTACATTTTAAAAATCAGTGCTATAATTGTGGTTTAAAGATTAGCTATTATCGCCTTGAAGGAGGTTATCATTATATGAAATCAAAATTTAAAGAATATTTCAGTATGACTGCGGGCACCTTGGTTGTGGCACTTGGAGTTTATTTTTTCAAGTTTCCCAACAACTTTTCTACCGGCGGAGTCAGCGGCATTGCGGTGCTTTTGGGCAAGCTTGTACCCAACATCTCCACAGGGCAATTTGTTTTTATTATAAACCTTGCCTTGTTAGTCGTGGGTTTTATGGTTTTGGGCAAGGCGTTTGGCGGCAAAACTGTATATTGCAGTATGCTGCTCTCCTTTTCCTTAACTATTTTAGAAAAGCTTATCCCCCTAGCAAAGCCCTTGACAAACCAACCTCTTTTAGAGCTTGTTTTTGCTGTTTTGCTCCCCTCTATCGGCAGTGCACTTTTATTTTACAGTGGTGCAAGCACAGGTGGGACAGACATTGTCGCTATGATTTTGAAAAAATACACCTCTATGGATATCGGCAAGGCACTGCTTGTCAGTGACGCTCTTATTGCACTGTCCACCTTCTTTATCTTCGGCATAGAAACAGGGCTGTTTTCCGTGTTGGGGCTTGTGAGCAAGTCTCTTGTGGTAGACCAAGTTATCGCCTCCTTGACGCTATTTAAAAACTGTATCACCATTGTGGACGAAAACCAAAGTGATGCCGCCTGTGAATACATAACCAAGGATTTACACCGTGGTGCAACGATTATCGACTGCCGTGGGTACTACACCGACAGCGGCAAAAAAGCGATTATCAGCGTCTTGAAAAAAGAGCAGGTTTCCCTGCTCCGTGACAAGCTGAAATCCATCGATCCCCACGCATTTTTGATTGTAACGAGCACAAATGAAGCTTACGGCAGAGGGTTTAACACGATTTAGCCGCTAATGTAAGTGTCTTGCGCTGTCAGCTATCCTTCCAAAATACACACAGCCATATACAGGCTGGTTGGGTGCTGGTAAACGCCACCCTATTACGTTTGTGGGGTGGTATAACCAGAGTGTCCCCACCTGTTAGCTCCGTTAAATAGCCGCCCTCAAATTCAATGGTGGCGGTACCTTGCAGTAGCACCACCAGTTCACTTTCCACTTGGTCATACCAATGGGAGGTCTGCCCTGTGCTAACGATACGCTCCACCCTCACACATTTATTTTGGGTTAGAATGGTCGTCAGCTCCTGTGCCAAGGGCAGTGGTGGCAAATCGAAAATATTCATCCTTGTGTTTCCTTTAAAAATGTTTAATAGCCTGTCACCTTGCCCCATTGCCATGGATGTCTAATGAGGTATAAACAGTGACAAAACAAAGAAAAAAGCGACGATTACCACTATGGTGAGAATGCATCCGCTGCCGCCGCTGCCACCGCCGCCCGATATTTGGTTCATTGAAAACCGCTGATAGTTGTCCATAGCTTACCTCCATTATGCTTGTTCTTTGTTATTGGTTGCTTGTTGCTTGTTGTTTGTTGTTTGTTGTTTATCTTAAATTGCAATATTTTTCTAAATAGCTCTTTCAAAAAGCTCTTCCAGCTGTTCAATATATTGGTTTGGGTGTGCCAAGCTAATTTCACCGTGCTTATATTTTGGGGCGATGTAAAGCTTGCTCCCTTTTATTGTTTGGTGCAGCAGCTCTGCGGATCTTTTCATGACCCCTATCTCCTTTTCGCCCACCAATATTAACACCTTTGCTTGGGTGTGGGCAATGGATGGTTTCAGCGCATAATTTCCGTTGCTTACTGTTATGTTGATGAGAGATTTTTTGGTGATTTTCAAACTGTCTTGATAGTATTTTTCAAATAATTCAGGCAGAATACACAGGGTTTTTGCCTGAAGCTTGGCAAACCACCGTGCTTTAATCAGCCCATAGCACAGCTGATAGGTGGGCACTGCCAAGGCGGTTGTCCCTTTTATTGGATAGACTAGGGCACTTTCTATAATGGCATAATCGGCAATGTTTTTCTCTCTCGAGAGCACTTCGCAAGCTATTTGCGCTCCGATAGACAGCCCACCTATAGCGTATACTTTTCCCCCTAGCTGAGTTTTTATATAGTCTATTACCTTCTCCGCACAGACCTCTATTGTAGTAAATTCTTCCTTGCCATCCTCCCCATGCCCGTCAATAATGGGAGTTACAACATTATATTTTTCACTTAATTGGTGTGTAATTTTATCCCATGACCAATCGGACAGCCCTCCGCCATGTAAAAGAATGATGGTGGGCAGCGCCCTATTTCCTGTTTCGTTGAAAATCATGCTTGTGCTCCTTTTGCCGCAAATACGGCAGTATATTTCCATTAAAACTGCCCTGCATACAGCCGTGAGCAGTTTTTTTAATAACATCATTTTATCATATAAAAATAAAAAAGTCTAACGAAACGCCCGTCTTTACGGAAAATAAGAGGTATAAAACCCGATATTTACCGGAAATGCTACTATTTTTTCACATTTCACTTGACCTTTTGGTAACTTTGCATTAGAATGTAATTGACAATCTCTTATAAAACCAACTATTATGAGTGGTCACGCCCCATAGATGCTTTTGTGTCTATGGGGCACTTTCTTTTTTTTGCAACTTACAGCCCTAACAGTCGGGTGGGTATCTTCCGTTATTTATCCGTTCAATCCATCCAAAATAACAAGGAGACTGAGACAAAATAGAAAAATCGTCTCAGCCCCCCTGAAATTTAAAAATAGAATTATCCCGACAAACACAATTGGGATTTTATGGCTTGGGTGAAAATTTTCTACTCCACAATTACGCTTTGGATATCCCTTGGGTAATAGGTTATAAGCTGTGCCCCTGTCTTAGTCACCAGTACCGTGTCGGACAAACGGAATCCGCCCACGTCCTTTACATACAGTCCCGGCTCTACGCTGAACAGCATACCCTCTTGCAGCACTGTGTCATCATAGCAATCAAAAAATGGTGCTTCGTGTTTACCCAGCCCCAAGCCGTGCCCTGTGTGGTGACGCCAATAGGGCATAAGCCCGTTCTCCTTGTAATACCTCATGACCTCCTTGTCAACGTCACTGCATTTTACCCCTGGCTTTATAATGGAAAACGCCAAATTTTGCATTGCAATTATATGATTATAAAAGGTGCAGTTTTCTTGGCTAGGCTCTCCCACAAACATACAGCGTTCCAGTTCTGAATTATATCCCAGCATATTTCCTCTGGCTCTCGTGCCCAAAATATCTCCTCTTTTAAAGGTGACATTGTTCACTAAGGCGTGGGGATAATAGGTGTTTTTGCCGATTTGTCCACGATAATCCGCACCGATTAAAAAATCTGTTCCCGGTATAAAATCCGGCCCTAAGGTGAGCAACGCCGCCCTTGTTGCCTCGGCGGTGACTCTCTGCTCCACATCCACCTCTTTTAGACCTATATGGGTGTATTCCTGTAACAGTGCATGAGCAAAATTCCCCCATCGGGCACTTTCCTTTATGACCGATATGTCATATTCGGATTTTATTGTCTTAAATTTTTCAATCAATCGTGGCATAAGCTTTAACTTTAGGTTAGGGCAAACAGCGCTTATTTTAGGCCCGCTATAGCCAAAATGCGCACCGTAACCGTCGCTGTCTGCTGCAACAGCTTCTCTTGAAAGGTTCATTTCCTCCAAAAGCTGTGCCAAGTATTCCATAGGGTGCTTTTCCCCTGGAAATTCCGGATAAGATACTATCCTGTCCACCCCTGCCACCACCTGCGGAACGTGTTCTGCCTCAAGAAAAGGCACTAGCATTGCGCTTGAACCATCGGTTTTTAAAATCAGCACAAAGGGTCTTTCCGTGTCGATAAAATTGCCCCCTGTAAGGTAACGCTGTGCCGCCGCCTGAAAGAAAAGCATACCGCTGCAATTCTCCTCCTCCAATTTTTTGCGCAGGTTTGTCTGCCGCTGCATCAGCTCTTTATATGGCACCTTTGTAATATTCCAGCTTTCTATAACATTTTCCATCGCTCTGTTGCTCCTTTCGTTTTTTAGTTAGATTGAGTGATAAATCCGAGGGTTTCCCTGTTCCCCTGTTCCCCTGCTCCCCTACTGCTTATGCAAAAAACCGCTGCAAAACGCAAGCGGTTTTTAATTTTTTAGTCGTATAGCCTACACGCCACAAAGTGGTTAGGGCTAATTTCCTTTAATGGGAAATTCTCCCCTGTGCAATTTTCCTTGGCAAATGGGCAGCGTGCCGCAAAACGACAGCCCGGTTTGGGATTTACAGGGCTTGTAACCTCGCCTTTTATAAGCTCCCTTGGTGTACCACGCAAACTCAAATTAGGCACAGGTATGGCGTTCATAAGTGCCTTGGTATAAGGATGGCACGGATTTTTGAACAGCTCCTCTTTAGGTGCTTTTTCCACCACCTGCCCTAAATACATAACCATAATGGTGTTGCTGATGTGTTTTACCACGCTTAGATTGTGGGTGATAAACATATAGGACAGCCCACGTTCCTCCTGCAAATCCATCATCAAATTTAGTATTTGTGCTTGTATAGACACGTCCAATGCCGATACCGGCTCATCACACACTATGAATTTAGGATCCAGCGCCAACGCTCTTGCTATGCCTATTCTCTGGCGTCTGCCGCCGTCCAATTCGTGCGGATAGGTGTTGATAAAACGCTCGGCAAGCCCTACGGTTTTCATTAAATCATAGACTCTCTGATCCAGTTCCTCCACACTGCCGGTGGTTTTGCACACCTTCATCGGCTCTGCGATTATCTCGCTTACCGTCATTCGTGGGTTTAGAGATGCATAGGGGTCTTGGAAAATTATCTGCATCTGTTTGCGCATCTCTGCCATTTTTTCCTTGTTATATTCCAGTATATCATTGCCCTCAAAAAGCACCTTGCCGGCGGTGTGGGGTGTAAGCCGCAAAAGGACTCTGCCCAAGGTGGATTTACCACAGCCGGACTCTCCAACCACCCCTAAAGTCTCGCCCTTTTCCAGCACAAGATTTACATCATCCACTGCGTGAAGCTCGCCCTTTGGTGTGTGAAAGTATTTTTTAAGGCCAACAGTTTGTAATAATGGTGTTCCCATAAAATTCTCCCTTTTAATTAATCGGCAACTGTTTTCGATGGGTTTTCCGGTAATGTGTAACCCTCTGCACCGCAAAACAGATGGCACTTAATTCTGTGTGAGCCATTGATATATTCCATAGGCTTGGTGCCCTCGCACTTGTCCGTCGCCTTTGGACAGCGTGAGGCAAAAGCACATCCCATATGCTGTATTGACGGGTCGGGCATAAGACCATTTATAGGATTTAACCGCCGTGTGGTCTTAGTCAAGTCGGGTATCGAGCCAAACAGACCGTCGGTGTAGGGGTGATGGCTCTTACCCTCAAAGATATCCTCCACTGTGCCTATCTCGATAAGCTCTCCTGCATACATAATCGCCACACGGTCACAGGTTTGTGCCACAACTCCAAGGTCGTGAGTGATGAGCAGCATTGCGGTGTTCAAACGATCCTTTAGCTCCTTCATCATCTCCAGCACCTGTGCTTGAATGGTCACGTCCAGTGCGGTGGTAGGCTCATCCGCCAGCAGCAATTTGGGCTGACAGGCAAGTGCTATAGCTATTACCACACGCTGTTTCATACCGCCCGAAAACTGATGGGGATACTCTTTTTTGCGCTCGGAGGGCAGCCCCACCAAGGTCAAAATTTCATCCACTCGCTTTTGTATATCCCCTCGGGTTGTTCCCTTTTCACTATGTAGCTCCAGAACCTCGGTGATTTGGTCGCCTATGGTAAGCACCGGATTTAAGCTTGTCATGGGGTCTTGGAATATCATGGACACATCGTTGCCCCGTATCTTTCGCATCTGCCCTTCGCTGGCACTGGTTATGTCCATATCGTCCAAGGTAATTGTTCCCTGTGCAATCTTGCCCACATTGTCGGGCAGCAGCTTTAATATGGAAAGCGCCGTGGTGGTTTTGCCTGCACCTGTCTCCCCCACAAGACCCAAAGTCTCGCCCTTATACAGCTCTAAATTCAAGCCATTCACCGCATATATAAGTGCATCATCGGTTTTGTAGGTTACATAAAGGTCTTTTATTTCAAGTAGCTTTTCAGCCATAATATACTCCTTACTTATGCACAATAGTATTTACATACACTGTAGTTAATTTTTCAGTTTAGGGTCAAGTGCATCTCTCAGCCCATCACCTATGAGATTTAGGGACATAACTGCGAACACTATGGCTATGCCCGGTGATATGACAAGGTGGGGGAAAAATCTCATCTGCTCCTTGCCTGTTGCCAGCATGGAACCCCATTCCGGAGTAGGCGGCGTTATGCCAAGACCTACAAAGCTAAGGGAGGAAACCACCAAAATTGCGGATGCCATTGTGAGTGTCGCTTGAACGATAATCGGGCCTATGGCGTTGGGCAGTATGTGCCGTGTAATTATTCTGCTGTCCTTTGTGCCGCAGGCTCGTGCCGCCTCGATAAACTCTTGATCCTTCATGGTGAGTATCGCCGAGCGCACTATTCGTGAAAATCTTGCTATCTGTGATACTCCCGATGCAAGCAGCAGGTTGAACAGCCCGCCGCCAAGCGCCGCCACAATACATATTGCCAAAAGCATGGAGGGTATGGCGAGGAAAACGTCCATTATTCTCATCAATATGTTGTCGATTTTTCCGCCGTAATAACCGGCTATCGCCCCTATAAGCGAGCCAAAGGTCAACCCGATGGCGATGGTGACAAGACCTACAGTAAGGGAAATTCTCGAGCCGAAAACAATTCTTGCCAAGATGTCCCGTCCATATTGGTCGGTACCCAAAAGATGGTCTGCGTTGGGCGTCTCTAACCTCTCGGTCATATTTTGGAACACTGCATCCTCATTGTAATCAAAAAATATGTCGGCAGTGGCGGCAACGAAAAGCATTATCACCAGCATCACAAGGCCTACCATAGCAAGCTTGTTCTTTTTATATCGTGTCCAGATAGTTTTCATCTGCCCCTTTTTCTTGGTGCGTTGAACTATCGGTTCTTCAATTTTTACATCTGTTTTATCCATAATCAAATTCCTCCTTATGCGTATTGTGACTTGATGCGAGGATCGATATAGGCGTATAAAATATCAACCACAAGGTTTGCAAGGCCGATTGCCACAGCCACAAACATAACCGTTGCCGTGACTACCGGAATATCCTTCATACGCACTGCGGTAATCATTAATGACCCCATACCGGGCATAGAAAATACGCTCTCTATAACAACTGTGCCACCTAGCTGAACTCCAAAGTTCATTCCTACAACGGTGACTATTGGCAGTATTGCGTTTCTCAAAACGTGTTTAAATATAACCTTGCCCTGACTTGCGCCCTTTGCTTTTGCTGTACGCACATAGTCCTGACGGATAATTTCCAGCATATTGGAGCGGGTAAGTCGGGTTATCGTTGCGGTTGCTGATGCCCCCAAGGTGATGGTTGGCAGTATGTAGTGCAGCCAAGTTGATGCACCTGTTGCCGGCAGCCACCCCAAGTTTAACGAGAATACCAATAGCAGCAACAGCCCTAAGAAAAACGCCGGAACCGCCGTCAATAGCAGCGCAAAGGACAAGCTCAAAATGTCCAAAATGGAATACTGCTTTATGGCGGAAAGCACTCCCAGCGGAACGCCGATGACAACGGACAAGCCTATGCCAAAAAACGCCATTCTAAGAGAAACAGGAAATCTGGTTTTAATCTCCTCGATAACGGGCAGATTGGTGCGGTAGGATTTGCCGAAATCCCCTTTTAAAACATTTATCATGTAGGTGCCGTATCTCACAAGAAAGGGGTCATTCAATCCCATTTCCTCTCGCAGCTGCTCAATAGCTGCGGGGTCTGCGCTCTCACCAAGCTTCATCTGCGCCGGATCTCCTGGCGTGAGGCTCATAATTGAAAAGATGATAAATGAAATTCCGATAACTACCGGAATTAGCATAAGCAGTCTTTTTCCAATAAACTTTAACATTTAGTCCTCCGTTCAAAGACATTGGCAGCCCTTTGGGCTTAGTTTGCCAATGCTCATACTCTTTTTGTATATAAAAACAGCCGGCTGTTTTACATATGTGTAGTAATCCCTACTAAAGCTTACCTTTGAGAATGTAAAATAGCCGGCTGCGTATTATGTAGCTGCTGTTATATTATTTTGCCCATGCGTAGTCGTACATATCTACAACTTGACCGTAGTGCGCTCTTACACCTGTAAGCTTTTTATTTGCTGCAATGCTGTTCATTGACGCATACAATGGAATCATAGGTGCCTCGTCACGAACAATCTCCGAAACCTTTAGGTAGGAAGCAAGTCTGACTTTAGGGTCGGTGGAGGTTCTGCCTGTGTCCAGTGCATCATTTAATTCTGGGATATCAACCAAAACATAGTTGTTGGTGTTGCCCTTCATCTTGCCATGTAAACGTGTGTAGGTTGGTGAGTCTCCATCAGGATAGTCGGAGGTCATTGACCAGATAGACATTTCGTAGTCACAGTTTTTGTAAACTTCCTGTAGGTATGTGCCACGCTCCATCTGTTGAATTTCCACCTGTATACCAACTTTTGCAAGCTGTGCTTGAACAATTTCTGCTGGTTTTGTATAGTTTGCTGCCTCGGTACATTTTAACACAACCTTAAAGCCGTCAGGTTTGCCCGCTTTTGCAAGGTATTCCTTGGATTTGTCAAGGTCATATGCCAATGGTTTAAAGCTGTCGTCAGGATAGCCGAATGCAAAGGATGCCATAGGTGCGTATATTTCACGGCCATTGCCCTCCAATGCGCCCATGATAATCTCTTCACGATTTATGGCGTGTGCCACTGCTAGACGCAAGTTTTTGTCGGTAAAGACGCCCTTTTCATTGTTGAAGGTAAGAATGTATATGCTTGCGCCCTCAACGCTGTAGTAGCCCACATTTTCCACCTCTTGCAGATGCTTGCGGAAGCTTTCCGGAATGGATTGAACAACGTCAATTTCGCCTTTTTCCAATGCCAAAACAGAGGAGCTTGTGTCTGTTATCGTCTTGAAGGTTATGTTGGAAATAGCTGCTGGGCCTCTCCAGTATTCTTCATTTCTAGCCATTGAAACGTGGTCGCCGCTTGTCCACTCAACAAACTTGAAAGGGCCTGTTCCCACTGGTTTTCTGCCAAAGCCTTCAACGTCTGCTTCAACTACTGCCTTTGGCACGATGGCAAAGCTAACGTGGTTTATACAGTAAAGTGCCGGTGCAAAGGAATATTTTAAGTTTAATTTAACGTGTGTGTCATCTACAACATCCATGTTTACCATGGCATTGCTGAACAGTTTGCTTGGGTAATCGGTGATGGTGCGGTTTATAGAATATGCCACATCCTCAACAGTCATTGTGCTGCCATCGTGGAACTTTACGCCCTCACGAATTTTAAATGTGATGGAGGTGCCGTCCTCAGAAACTTCCCAGCTCTCTGCCAAGGATGGTTGCAATTCTCCATTTTCGTCCTCACGAACCAATCTGTCGTACAGCTGTGCAACAGGAACCCAAGTGATACGCTCGCCCGCTTTTTGTGGGTCAAGTGTTGTCGGCTCTGCGTTAAGTGCAAAAACCACTCCGTCATCTGCCGGTGCCGCTGCTCCGCCCTCTTGTTTTTCAGGGTTTTTGGAACCACAGCCTGTAAGCGCCATGGATAGTGTGAGTACCAGTGCCATTGCCACTGCTATTGCTTTGTTCTTTCTCATTTTTCCTTCTCCTAACCTTGATATGTGTGTTATAAACTTTTTATTGGTGACTGTTTTTTTCAAAATTTTCGCCCTCAATAAATCATTTTATTGTTAATGTACTGTGGTACATTACACAGTCTATATTGTACATTACCGCCTATAAAATTTCAATAATTTTATACTTTTTCGTGTGCCGCATTGTAAAATGCCATCAATTCCTCATGCTTTGTATTGATGGAAAGGGAACAATCGGGGGCGAGTATAAATGGAATTTCCTTCATCTTTACAAGGGTATTACGGGTTAATTGTGCTATCTCTTCTGCTTTATCCTGCCCAAACAGTCTCTCGTCAACACCGCCCATGGGGGTGATTTTTCCCAGCCACTGTGGAGCTGTATTAAGTGCAATGTTGCCTGTTGCACTCTCCGGCCAATGTAAAATCGAGATGGGGTAGTGTGCAAATCTCTCGGGGTTACATTCCATTCCGCAAGCGTGTACCATTATTTTGCAGGGCTTTAACGACTCCATAAGCTCTAAGTCATAAGGCTTTACAAATTCTTCCCACTCTTGTGTTGTTAAATAGCCTGTGCGAGACAGTCCAGTTGCACCATAAAACACTCCGAAGGTGCCAATCTTAATAAGCTCCTGTGAGTAGTTTGCCAGTGTGCGAGTGATGTTTTTCAAAGCTCTGTGCACTAGTTCCGGTCTCTCATGCATAAGTGTAACCATCATATCATCACGGCTTGCCGCACGATATCTGCCAATGGCATCTATGGCGAAAAGCTTTTGAAAAACTGAGGTGGGGCACATCATGGTTTGGAATATGGGAGCGTCGTCCTTTATCCCATTTTGTATAAGCTTTACCGCCTCCAGTTGTTCGCCGAAGGTGCTGTGATTGCCCGACAATTCCACAATTTTTTCTAAATCCTCGACCCCTCTAATGGGGCTTTTTGTGCAGGGTGCTACTACCCCGCCCTTGTAATCGCTGTAGTCAAATTCTCCGCCCCAAGCCTCCTCATAATAGGTGGCTCTCGGCTGTAATTTCATATAGTCCCAATCGTACTTATGATGAAAGTCCAACATTGAATTTGCAAACTCCTGTGGTGTGCCATGCTCTGTGTCGGTAAAATGTCTCCAGCCGGAAACCGGTGGTCTGTCTGCAAGCTGTCCCTCTAAAACCGCTAAAAATCTGTCTTTTTTTGTCCACATACTGTTAAATTTACTCCCATTTCCGCTATAAAGCAGCTTTTCACGTCTGTTTTTTAATAAATATATCTAGATATTTTACCGGTAGCTATCCGTTTACTGTATAGTATCACAATATAATTTTTTAGGGAATCATCTTTTTAGCTAGCCAACCAACAACCATTTGACTGTTGCGGTACAAATCAATGAATGGCGATTAAAAAAATAGCGAAGTCTCCGTTGGTTTTTGGGAGGCTCCGCCATTTTATATAACATTATAGGGGCTATTATGTTTATTTGTTTTGTGAACAATTTACAGTTTTCTATTTTGATGGCTTGGCTTTTGCCTTGTCTTGATTTTTTCCGCCGTAGAGGTACACCATAACCGAGGCGAGTATTACTAAAAAGCCTCCCAAAAGTGATGTGGATTTCATAGGTTCCCCCAGCACCACATATCCCAAAACGATGGAGAAAAGTATGCCGGAATAGTTGTAAATGCTTATCTCCGATGCCGGACCGCAGCGGTAGGCGTAGGTTATTGCGAACTGCCCAAAGGAGCCGAAAACGCCGATTAACAGCAGCAGACAAAACTCTTTAAAGGTTGGCATAACAAAATTCGCCAGCATAAATGGAATGGAAGCGAGGGCGGAAAAGGTAGAAAAGTGCATTATTACCGTCATGCCGTCCACCTTGTCCTTAAAATACCCCAGCAAAGTGTAAGCGATGCCTGAGGACACTGCGGACAAAAGTGCTGCAAATATTGGCAATGCATTGGAGGTAAAGTTTGGTTGTATTACCACCGCCGCCCCCACAAATGCCAATACCAATGCCGGAATTTGAATTTTTTGCAATTTTTCCTTTAAAAATATAACCGCAAAAAGTGTCACTAGCATAGGGGACATCTTGTTGAGTATTGTCACATCCCCTTGGCTTGCGTTACTGGAAGCATAGAATAAGGTTATCAGCCCCAAAAATCCGAAAAATGACCGTGCAAACAGCCATGGCTGATATTTTTTCTCTCCAAACAAGGATTTTTTGTTTTTTCTAAGATAGAAAAAGGACACCCACAGTATAAATAAATTGCGCACAAAAATCTGTTCCATAGTGGGAATGTTTCTTGTGAGGCGCACAACTATCTGCATACAGGCAAAGGACAGTGCCGATGCCATCATAAGTAAAATACCCTTTTGTTTTCCTGTCAAGGTCATAGATAAGCTCCTCCATTTAACTTTATTTAATATTTTGTACTATACTATAAGACAAAAATTTGCGGCTGTCAACTTTTATTTACTTGCATTTTCCACAAAAAAAATATATGATTAATCATATTTAATATCATTAACCAAGAAAAATAGTATGAAATATTGGGTAAATTCCCTTTATATTTTCATTATAGGGCAACTTTTTTTTATTTTATCATCTTGGAGAATTGGAGAAGAAAACTGTGAACTTTTTAAATTTAGAATATTTTTTAGTGGCGGCAGAGGAGTTGAATTTTACCAAGGCGGCAAAGCGCCTGTACATATCACAGCAGTCACTGAGCAACCACATCTCAAAGCTTGAAAGCTATTATGAGGCCATTTTGTTTGACCGCAACCCTCCCCTTTCCTTGACAAATGAAGGGCTGTGCCTTGTGGAACACGCAAAAAAAATACTGAGCATTAGAGATGAGTCAAAAAAAGAGATAAGCGATATACGAGATTTTGACGGCGGCGATATAATTATCGGCACGCCTAGAACTTGGGGGCGCATTATACTGCCCCAAGTGCT
>JAVWUR010000006.1:0-25163 GCA_036667055.1 Oscillospiraceae bacterium | reverse complement strand
CAACATATATTGCAAAATACCCCAATGTGAAGCTGCACCTGCGGGAGAGCATAACCAAGGAGCTGGAAATTGTGCTCCACAAGGGCGAGGTAGATTTATGTATCGGCTTTTCCCCCAACGACCGCACGGATGTGGAAACGGTACATCTATGCAACGAAAAGGTGTTTTTATTAATTCCTGAAAATCTGATGGACAACTGGTTTAAGTCGGATGCCGATGCTGTTCGTGACCATCTGCGCACCACAGGAGACGTGCATTTGGTAGAGGATTTACCCTTTCTTATGATGGATTCCTCCTCCCACACCGGCACTCTAACTCGGAATATGTTTTTGGAGCAGGGCATAACCCCCAACGTTTCCTTGGTATCACGGGATATGGAAACCCTTATGACCCTGTGTGCTCAAGGTCTTGGTATGCTCTTTTGCCCCAGCATCTTTGTAGTGGAGGCACTTCAAAATAAAGAATCGGGATTTGCGGATAATGTTGGTGTGTACCCTCTTAAATACGAGGGCTTTGTCCGAGAAATTTCCATAAGCTATTTGAAAAACAGATATCTGCCCAAGGCGGCAAAGGAGTTTATCCGCTTAACACAGGAATGTCTAAAGTCGGAGCATTTTTCTCACAGCCTTTTTTAAGTGGTATTCCCATCACGATTTTTACAACTTTTATGGTGGAAAGCCACCCAACGCATTTTGTATGGCGGGCTACAGTTAAACGGCTGTTGAGTGCCTCGTATAAAAGCTGATTGCTATATTCTTTTCCTGTGTGCTATATTAGTACCAATGGGAAGATAATTTTTATATTTTCCACCTGTAAAAAGTACAGCAATTATTTTTTTACACCACTAGAGGAGGTATATTATGGCGGATAAGATTTTTGATTTATGCCAAGGTGCCGCAAAGGAAGCGGTGGAATGGCGTCACATAATACACGAAAACCCTGAGCTTGGTTTTCATGAATTTAGCACCACAGCATTTATTGAGGAAAGGATTAAATCCTTTGGCGGCTTTGAAATTCAAAGACCCACACCAACCGGTTTAGTTGCTATTATGCGTGGTGAAAAGCCGGGGAAAACCCTAGCTTTTAGAGCAGATATTGATGCACTGCCCATTGAGGAATACGAGGGAAATGCCGTGGTGTCCAAAAATCATGGTGTTATGCACGCCTGCGGTCATGACGGCCACACCGCTTCACTTTTGGGTACGGCAAAGGTTTTGAGCCAGATTAAAGAGCTGGTTGAGGGGGAAATTCGCTTGATTTTTCAGCCTGCTGAGGAGGCTCCTCCCGGTGGCGCTGCCCCTCTTGTCAAGGCAGGAGTTATGAAGGGTGTTGACTATATTTTTGCAATGCACGGTCATGTATATAATGACCCTGGAATATTTTTTGTAAAACCCGGCCCGCTTTTTGCCGCAACCTACACCTTTGACTTGAACATAACCGGCATGGAAGCCCACGCCGCTTTTCCCTTCAATGGCATAGACAGCATACTCCTTGCCTCAAATGTGGTGGTGGCGCTTAATAGTATCATTCCCCGCACGGTGGATAATGCGCAACAGGCGGTACTTACCATAACAAAATTTAACGGGGGCAACGCTTACAATATAATGCCGGAAAAGGTCACCTTGGGCGGCACTCTGCGTGTTTTGGACAGCCGCTGTGAAAAGTCACTTTTAGAGAAAATACCTCAAGTGTCAGCCGGAATTTGCGCTGTATACGGTGCAAAATGTGAATTTGTGCTACACGAGGGCTATAATATCGTAGAAAACGATGAAAAGGCAGCCGCCGCAGTTCGCCAAGTTTTGGAGAGCCATTTCGGTGCGGAAAATATTTTGACCCCCGAGCCGCTTATGGGTGGAGAGGACTTTTCAGAATACCTAAAGGAAGTCCCCGGTTGCTACTATCGCTTTGGCATACGCAAGCCCAAGGCGGACGGCAGTATCTGCCAAGCCCACAAAAGCCACTATGAATTTAATGATGACGCTTTGAAATACACCATTGAAAGCGCCGTGAGGGTACTGCTTGAAGCTCCTGCCCTCCTTTAATATTACCATTCCTCCTATGTTTAATATAAAAAGCTGCCTTTAATTTAGGGCAGCTTTTTATATTTGCATAAATATAATTTTATATTCTAACATATATACCCACATATATCCTCTTGGCAAACCAGCTTTGCTATTACCATTAATTTTATGCAATATAAAACAGACGTTATGCCGCCTATCCTGTAAGCTTTGTAACGTCTGCCCTTTAAAAATCTATCTATTCACTGTATTTTCTGTAATGAGCGCACTATCTGTTATTTTTAGGGTTGACGATGTTGCGCCAATCCAAGTCGCCCCGCTCTAAGCCATGAATTAAAACCTCTGCTGTGGCTATATTTGTGGCTACAGGTATGTTGTTTTCATCACATAGTATAAGCAAATTTCTATCGTTTGGCTCGCTTGCCTTTGCCGTTATTGGGTCACGGAAAAATAACAGCATATCAATCTCATTGTACTGTAGCCGTGCCGCAATCTGCTGGTCGCCACCTTGAGAGCCGCTGTAAAAACGATGTACGTTTAAATTTGTTGCCTCGGACACCATCTTGCCTGTAACCCCTGTGGCAACCAAGGTGTGTCTCGCTAAAATTCCGCTATATGCAATGCAAAACTGCACCATAAGCTCCTTCTTTTTGTCATGTGCGATAATTGCAATGTTCATTGTGTGCCTCCATTTATTTTATTAATATAGGCTGCTCTATTCCCTGCATCCTATCCGTTATTGCTGTGAAAATCTTTTTTTCTATACTGTCCTTGGGCAAAAGTTCGCCATTCATCGCCTTTATCGCAATTTCTGCCGACTGGGGTAGGACACCCAAGAGCTGAGCGCAACACTCATCAATTATTTCATCTCCATCGTAAAAACCCGACTGCTTAAAATTTGATTTGTCAAATTTATTAATTATCAGCCTTATATTTTTAATTCCTTTATTAAAGGCTTCATCCGATACAACTCTCGCATCACGAACGCTAATCATATCTGCTGTCGCCACAATAATCATGTAATCTGCCGCCGAAAGAGCGCCGTAAAAAGCCTTACCCACCCCTGCCGCAGTGTCGATAATCATATAGTCAAAGTTTTTTTCTATAGCTTTTAGCTCCCTTTTCAGCCCGCTAAAATCAACGTCATGGTTTTTGTAGGGTGCCGGAATGATTGATAAATTTGGCGTATGAGGGCTTGTTATCATAGCTTTTTGGGCGCTGACCTGTCCGCATAATACGTCCCCGATGTCATATACCGTCAATTCGCTTGTACCGGAAATTATATCAATACTGCGCAGCCCCGTGTCAAGCTCCGTCAAGAACGTCTTTTTGCCCCTTAAAGCAAACTCCGTTGCCAGAAAAGTTGCAACCGTACTTTTGCCTGTGCCACCTTTTCCGGATGCCACCATAATAACCTGTGCCATCTTACCTCCACCCGCTATAAATATCCCCTGCGCCGCAAATTAGCCCTGTCACTTTATTAGTATAACACAATTGCAATGAACTTTACAATGTTTTTCCATAGAAAATTACACTACTGTTTATTGTACAACTTGCTGTTTTTCCTCGGCTGCTTGCGCCTCCAGATATTCCTGCTGCTGTCTTTGTATCTCTTCCTGTTCCAAAATCTCCTGCCAATTAGGGTTTTTGCGCAGCTCCTTTAGCCGGTAGTATTCTGCAAAAATGTCCTTTACCGTCTCGGCAAGATAATATCCATTACCTGCCTTTTCTGCCACCATTGCTACGGCAAGCTCCGGATCCTCCGTTGGCCCATATGCCACAATTGTAGCGTTGTACAACTCGTCTGCCAAAGGCCCCACCTGCGCCGTGCCCGTTTTTGTTGCAATTTTATAGGGCAAATCTTTTAAGTAACGCTCTGCGGCGCCCTCTTGTGACGCCATAAGCATACCCTGCTTTACTATTTCATATGAATTATTTTTATCTGGCAGCTCGGAAAGCGCCGTTATTGGAGTTGTGAAAACCGTACTCTCCCCCTTGTAGTCCTCTATTGACTGTATCATATGGGTGCTCATTCGACTGCCGTTGTTAGCCAATGTTGCCGCATAGGTCGCAAGCTGCACCGTGGTTACCACCGTGTCGGACTGTCCGATTGCCGCTTGAATTACGTCGCCGCCCTCCCATTTTCCGCCTGCTGCCTGCCGCTGCTCTGGGCTTGACAGGTTGCCTACCTTTTCGGGTATCTCAACCCCTGTTTTAACCGCAAGCCCCAGCCTGTGGGCTGTTTCGTTGATAGCGTCTATGCCCAGCCGCCTGCCCAAATCATAAAAGAATATATTACAGCTCACTTTGAGCGCTTCCTCTACATTTATATTCCCGTGAGAGCGTCCCATGGCGCAGGACGGAAACCAACCGGAATCCGCATAATAATTATATCGTCCGGTACAATTGTATCGTGTGCCCACATCTATAAGCCCATTTTGCAGCGCCGCTGTCGCCACCACCGGTTTAAAGGCAGAGCCGGGTCGATACAGACCTTGAAATGCCCTGTTAAAAAGCGGAGTGTTTATATCGGATGCATATTCATCATAGTTTTGTGAATACAAATTCAAATCATAGCTTGGATAGTTTGCCACCGCCAGCACCGCACCAGTTTTTGGGTTTAGCACCACCAGTGAAATTCCGCTTGCTTCCTTGCCCCACTTGCTCTCCTTGGTATGCAGTATATCCATCTGTTTTTTTAAAAGCTCATTTGCCTTTTTTTGAAGCTGAGAGTCTATTGTCAAAACCAAGGTATTCCCCGGCTGTGGTGTCTTGATAGTTTCCTTGTCCACTATTTCCCCGTACATATTGCGCTCTATCTCCACCGTGCCGTCAACGCCCTTTAGATAATCCTCATAGCTTTTTTCCAGACCATCTTTGCCTAGCATATCGCTCATTTTATAGCCCTTGTCCTTGAGCTCCTTATATTCCTCGGCATAAATTGGCCCCACTGTTCCCAGTATGTGGGGCAGCACCGTCCCATCCTCATAATACCGCTTGCTCGTCTCGTAAATTTCTACTCCGATAAGCTCTCTTGAATTTTCCGAGATGATAGCAACGGTGTCCTTATCCACGCTTTTAGAGATTGTATATGGTGTGCTGAGGGAATAGCCGTCCCTCTCCATGGTATAGCGAACCCCACCGACCCCACGCAATTGGTCAGGTGGTATATCCTGCAAGGAATATCTTTCTGCCAATTTTTTTATAACATCCTCTTCCGTTGCGTATATGTTAAGCTCCAATGTATTCCTCATTCGGGAGATTTCCGCTTCCTTGCCCTCTATGAATTTATAGGGCTTGGTATCTGTTAACGGAAGTATATCATTTACCTCCTCGCCATTGCTGCTAAGAATCTTCAGCACCTGTATAATTCTTTGGTTGGTGTCGGCATTTTGAATGTACGCCTTGTTAAAAATCACATTGAAAACCGGCTGGCTGGAAGCGATTGGCACACCAAAGCAATCCACTATATCCCCTCTTGCCGCCGTTATATTTTGCCGAAAGCGAATAGAGGTATTGGATTTTTCAAAATTTTCATCGCCATCAATAATTTGATATTGAACCAGCTTAATGCTGAAAATTGAAAACACTACCATAACCAAGCTCACAAGTATATTAACCCGTGTCCTAAAAACCTTCTTCACTGTTACCTCGCATCAAAACGTCTGAATTTTGCATCTACCGCAGTAATTATTTTATAATAAATTGGTGAAAAAACAGTGGAATAAGCGCTTGTCAGCAGCACTGTTTTTACGTAAACAATTCCTATCCCTCTATAGCCATGTAACAGATAGTTAAACACAAAATCTATGGACAGTATAACCAGCATCGTCAAAAAAGAAAAACCACAGGTATTTCTATAGTTTGCTTTAAAGAAAAATTTCACCGCAATTGTCTGCGCCACGCACATGGCGATTAACGGAAAGGTTATCATTCCCATAATTCTGCTAGCCGACAGCTCAAACAACAGCCCTGCCAATATATATATAATAATTGTATAGGGTGATTCATCGAGCATTGCAAGGTTTACGCAAAACCCTATTAAAAATATTGGCTTTACCCCGCCAATCTGCAAAAAATCCGGAGTTCCCTGTAAAATGTACAGTGCAAAAACAAAAACGCCGAACACTGTGTACTTCATCGCCGTTTGAAAAGCTATTTTTCTACTGTTCACCTTCACCCCTCCTGTATTTTTAATCGCCAAGCCTGCATAAATATTTTGTTAGTGTAAAAAATCAATAGTTTGTAAGCACAAAAACCATCCTTGCCTCGGCTATATCTGCCGCTGGCTTTATCACAGCTTGCATCGAGTTGCCTGCTTCCTCCGTGTCAATCTCCTCTATAACCCCTATTACAAGGTCGGGCGGAAAGATGCCCCCAAGCCCTGTGGTGCTGATAATGTCCCCCACCTTTGCCTTGGTGTTTTTAGGCAGATATGACATGGTGCATAGCAGACTGTTGCTGTAATCACTGTTGCCCATAACCACCCCTGTGTCCCGTGTGCTGCTCACAAACGCAGCGATATTTACCGCCGGATTTAGTATGGTAGACACCTTTGCAAAATTTTTGCCCGTCTCCACCACAACCCCAATAACCCCTTGTGCTGACATGACAACATCATTTTTTGCAACACCGGCTTTTTCCCCTTGGTCGATGGTAAAGGAATAAAATTTGTCCAATCCGTCACGGCCGATAACCGCACCGCTCACCACCTCATAGCTGTCATGCTCTGTCTTTATCTGCAAAAACTCTTTATACTGCTCATTTTCCAGCTTAATTTTATCATAATCTATCTGTTTTCCTTGAAGCTCGGCAACCTGCTTTTTTAGATTTTCATTCTCATTTACAATCTCATCAATGTCCATATACTTGTTTTGCCATATGGAAATTTTTGCTGTTACGGAGGCGGTAACTCTTTTTATGGGCACGGAAATAGCCCCCATAATCTCCTGGGGGATGCTCATTAGCTTTCCGTTTACGCCTGCGTATATTGCCATACCCAATATCACCGCAATAATAGCCACCATAATTTTAAAAGATTTACTGTGCTTATTCAAAGTTCAGTCTCCTTAAATATCCGTTGTATATTAAATTTGCAAGCCCAAAAAAGAGCTTGCAAATTAATCCGTTTAGATTTTTTTATTATCGACTTGCAGCACGTCACCCAAAACGTCCATATGGTCTAAAACTGAACCTGTGCCATTTGCAACACAGTCCAGTGGGCTTTCCGCAATGTGAACATCTATGCCCGTCTCGTTGTTGATAAGCTTATCTATGCCACGCAGCAGCGCACCGCCGCCTGTGAGCATAATTCCACTGTCAATAATATCTGCCGCAAGCTCCGGAGGGGTTCTCTCCAATGTTTCCTTTATTGCTTCCACTATCTTCTCTAAGGATTCTTGAAGCGCTTCTCTAACATCTTCCGAGGTTATCTCTATATTTTTGGGCAAGCCGTTAATTAAGTTTCTGCCCTTTATATCCAATTTTAGTTCCTGTGTGCTTGGAAATGCTGTTCCGATTTCAATTTTAATAAGCTCTGCGGAGCGCTCGCCGATAAGCAGATTGAATTTGCGTTTGATATAGTTGATGATAGCTATATCAAATTCATCGCCGCCGGTTCTAACGCTTCTTGACGCCACTATGCCATTTAGTGATATCACCGCAACCTCGCTTGTGCCGCCGCCGATGTCCACCACCATATTGCCTGTGGCATCCTGTACCGGAAGCCCTGCACCGATAGCCGCTGCCATTGGTTCCTCAATTATCATAACCTGCCCTGCACCTGCATTTAAGCTGGCTTCTCTAACCGCACGTCTCTCAACCTCGGTAACCCCCGATGGAATACATATTACCACACGTGGTTTAAAGAGCAGTGATGGCCCACACGCCTTTTTAATGAAAATTCTAAGCATACTCGCCGTCACATCAAAGTCGGCGATAACACCGTCCTTAAGGGGGCGAACAACCACGATGGAACCGGGAGTCCTGCCGATAACCTCCTTCGCCTCGCTGCCCACAAACTTAACTGTGTCATTTTTTGTATCAACAGCAACCACACTTGGCTCTCTCATTATAACGCCCTTGCCCTTCATAAAGACAAGCGTATTAGCCGTGCCAAGGTCTATGCCTATATCCTTTGTAAATCCAAACATCTATGTTTCTCCTTTTAAATAAGAAAGTTATTTTTAATACTTATATTTCAGCAACCCTTATTTTACCACAAACCCCATTAAATTTGCAAATACTTTTCTGTATTTTCACTAATTTTATATAGCTTTAATAGTTTTTAACAGTTTATTGAGCTTTTGTACAGGCAATCCCACAACATTATGGTAATTTCCCACAATTTTTTCTATATATCCTGCCATAAATCCTTGTATGGCATATCCCCCTGCCTTGTCATATGGCTCCTGAGTGTCTATATATTCACATATAGTCTTGTCATCAATCCTGTCAAAATACACCTTTGTGGTCTGTGTAAAGGAAAAAATCACCCCTTTGTAACAGACGCTCACCCCCGAATGAACCTTGTGGTTTGTGCCGCTCAATCGCTTTATCATGGCATACGCCTGCTGTTTGTTTTGCGGTTTTCCAAGGATAGTTCCCCCAACGTCCACCACCGTGTCGCTGGCTATAATCAGCTTGTCCCTTGTCCCTACCAGCGCCATAGCACCACGGCACTTGTCCCGTGACAGCTGCAAAGCCTTTTGCCGTGCCGAAAGCTTGGGGTACTCCCCCTCCTCCACCATTGAGTCTACTGTTGTAAACTCGCTTATTATAAGCTTTAGCAGCTCCTTGCGCCGAGGGGAGGTGGACGCCAAAATACACTCCATTATCTTATCCTCGCCTTGCTGAACAAAAACATGGCAAGAGATATTGTCATCACCTGTGCCACAGAAATTGCCATGGAAAATCCAAAGGTGACTTTAATTATAATCAAATCCAGCACTGCGGGGCTTGAGGGCGAAAAGCCGATTGTATTGGTGTAGCCAAGCCAGCTAAGCGCCGGCACTCGAGCGCACAAGCCCGCCAAAAGTGAGCCTGTGATTATTCCTGCCAAAAGGTAAAATAAAAATAAAAATTGCTTTTTCATATATTATAAACTTCTCCTAAACCCCATAATTATATTGACGCTTTGTAGTACAGCCCACGGGTAAACTCTCTGTCAAAAGGCCGTGCCGCCACAAACAAATCCACAATCTCCTTGACTCTCAGCTCCGCTTCTATGGTGAAATTCAGCGATATGTAGTCGCTGTTAATCTCCTTTACCCTCTCCCCCATATATATAGGTATTGGATTAAATATTTCACGATAGCCACCTGCTCTGCCGTGGCACCTAACCGGAAGCTGCATACCTTTTCTGTCCACCAAAAAGCCCTGTCCCGGGCAATCTTGGCAGTTTCTTACATTTTGCAGCGGACAGGATTTTGTAAGCATAAGAGGGATGTGCCCATATGCGTACACTATGGTTTTTATGCGGCTGTCGATACGTTTTATCTGCTCTAGGGTTATCTCGGGGCTTAAGGTCACAAATGTAACCCCAAGCTCGCTGTATTTTTCCGCTGACAGGCTGTTGGACACATTTAAGGCAAAGGAGGAGAAAATTGTCTCGCCCTTTACTAGGGGCAGATGCCCGATATTCTGCACGCAAAACTTGTCAAAGTCCTCAAACATTGCATCGGCAATCTGTTCCTTTAGCTTTTCCGTGCCGCCAAACATATCTCTTGGCAATTCCAGCACTATTTTTTCCTTTATCTCCTCCGGTATAATGGCAAAATATTCTATGGGCAATATTATATACTCAAATTTTCCACAATACTCCATCGGTATCTGCTGCAAGCTCTCAAATCGTCCTATGAGCTTTGGTGTCTGCACCCGTGGTTCATACTGGGGCAATTGCAGGTCAAAAATTCTATATTCATTTATTGTGCTGCGAGCCTTTATCAGCTTTTCTGTCAGCTCTCTACGCCCCTCGTTAACTAGACTAAGGGGCAGATATTTGCCCTCCAGCAGCTCCATGTTTGTTTTTTGTGCAAAGAAAGGCGTGCCGCCCAGCTTTTCAAGTGCGGTTTTCAAGCTTTTGGAAAAGTCTCCCTTTGAGTCGCAAACCGCCTCAGCTATAACCGTTTCAAAGGTGTTTTTGCCGTCCGTTATAGACAGCACCGAGCTATCAGCGGACATTTTAAAGCCCCACTCTATAGGGACATACTGCCCCTCTCTGCGATAGAGCTGTCTTAACTGCGGCAACGTCTCCTTGGTTTTTTTCGATTCCTCTTTCGTCCTCACACCAAAGACATTTTTATCTATTTTGCCCTCCAAAAAGCCATTGGTAAATCCCGAACGGCTAAAGGTATCAGCCAAAATCTGCTTGTCAAAGCTTTCCCCATTTGCGGCTTTAACACAGGCGTCCACCGCCCCTGCCACATATTCGGGAGTTCTCATTCTGCCCTCTATCTTGACGCTTTTAACCCCAATTGCCTTTAATTTTGGCAGCATATCCAATGCGCACAAATCCTTTAAGCTGAGATGGTTGTCCTCCATATCGGCTCTTGCAGACATGGGCAATCGACAGGTGCCTGCACATCTACCTCGGTTGCCGCTTCTGCCGCCTAAAAATGCACTGGCATAGCACTGGCCCGAAAGGCACACGCAAAGAGCACCATGGACAAAAACCTCCGTCTCTATACCACAGTTTACCGTTATATATTCCACCTGTTCTAGGCTTAATTCTCTAGCCAATATCACCCTTGTATAGCCCAGCTGCCCCAGCAGCTTTGCCCCCTCAAGGGTGTGTACCGCCATCTGCGTAGAGCCGTGGCGAGCAAGGCTTGGAGCGACGGTTTTCACAATTTCCGCCGCACCTAAATCCTGTAAAATAACGGCATCCACTCCGCAAATTGCCACCTGCTTTGCCGTATTTTTAAAATCTTCCAGTTCATTGTCATACAAAATTGTGTTTAATGTGACATTGACCTTAACATTTCGTGCATGGCAAAATTCCACTGCCCCTTTAAGCTCCTCAAAGCTGAAATTTGCAGCGGATGCACGGGCATTAAAGCTTTGTACACCAAGATAAACGCTGTCTGCGCCTGCGTATACTGCCGCCGTCAGGTTTTCCATATTTCCTGCCGGAGCAAGAATTTCAAAGCTATTTTTCATTCCCACCTCTTTGATTTTTCAAATACTGTATGTCAACCTTCAGCTTTTCCAGCTCAACTTTAACCTTTTCCGCCTCAAATCTTGCCTTGTTGGCATCCTCAAGGTATTGTTTTATCTGTAACCGCATATTGTCTGCGCCCTTGCTGCTCCTGTCCACCTTGTCAAGATAGGTCATGGCGCACAGCACCGCCGCCGCCGTCACCGATGCCGAGGGGCTTTGGTCTAAGATTTTGCGCATATCTGTGTCTAGCGTCTGCGCTAATTCCATGACATGAGCCTCGCTGTCCATTGAATTAATTGTATAGTTTGCTCCTGCTATATTCAGCTTTATTTTGTTCAAAGACATAACTTCCTCCCAATAATATATATATAAAATTAAATTACTCATATTAACTCATATTAATAATACAATATAAAATCACTTTCCGCAACATAATTATAAAGATATTAAAAAAATTTATATTGAAAAGCCCTCCATGAGTTGTTATACTTGTAAAGTAAAGTGAAAAATATAAAAATATTATCCTAAACTTATGAAAGGTTGTGTTATAGTGCAATACAATATTACGTCTAATGAGCTTGGCAAGATGGTCAAGAGCACCCTGTTACAGGAGTATTCTCTAAAATTGGAGGATGCAAACTACCGTGACATATATAAAGCCACCGCATTTTGCATAAGAAAGCTCCTTAGCCGAAAAAGAAAAGAATTTATGTCGGACACCTATGGACAGGGGGAAAAACAGGTCTATTACCTATGCATTGAATTTCTTATGGGCAGAAGCTTAAAAACCAATCTGTACAACATGGGGCTTGACAAGGTAGCCAAGGAAATGTTTGCAAGCTTTGATGTCCCCGAGGAAAAAATATATGAATGTGAGCCAGACGCAGGTCTTGGAAACGGCGGCTTAGGTCGTCTTGCGGCGTGTTACCTTGACGCTATGGCAAGTGACCAATATGCAGGTACAGGCTATTCCATACTCTATGAATATGGAATTTTTAAGCAAAAAATTGTAAATGGCTGGCAGCAGGAGCAGCCGGATAACTGGTTGCCCGGCGGCGAAGTTTGGCTAAAGCCTCACCCCAACCAAGCCGTTGAAATCAAGTTTGGAGGCACTGTGGAAAGCGTGTGGGACGATAACTTCCACCACACATTGCACAAGGACTATACCGGTGTTATGGCAATTCCCTATGATATGTACGTGTCGGGATATGGCTCAAAGGGCGTGTCTAAGCTGCGCCTGTGGGAAGCTAAATCCAAGAGCATTGACATGGACAGCTTTAACAAGGGCGACTACCTACAGGCAATACGTGCCGGCAGTGATGCCGAGCTTATCTCAAAGGTTCTATACCCAAATGACAACCATATTGAGGGCAAGATACTGCGCTTAAAACAGCAATATTTTCTGTGTAGTGCCAGTATAAACGATATTGTCCGTCTGCATATGGCACAGTATGGCAGCTTGGAAAATCTTTCCGACAAGGTGGCAATTCACATAAATGATACCCACCCCACCCTAGCTATCCCCGAGCTTATGAGAATTTTGCTGGATGATTGCGGCTATAGCTGGGACAAATCCTTTGAGATTGTAAAAAACATCTTTGCCTACACCAACCATACCGTCCTGCCCGAGGCACTGGAAAAATGGAATGTCACACTTTTTAAAGAGACGTTGCCTAGAATTTACGAGATTTTAGAGGAGATGAACCGCCGAGAGAGGGAGGAGCTGTTTGAGCATTTTCCCGGGGACAACGGCAAGGTTGACTATATGAGCCTCATCGCCAACAACGAGGTGCGCACCGCCAACATCTGCTGCTACGCCTGCCACTCTATAAACGGTGTATCAAAGCTTCATTCCGAGATAATCAAGGAGACGGTTTTCAAGGATTTCTTTCTTTTTTCTCCGCAAAAATTTAACAACGTAACCAATGGCATCGCATACCGCAGATGGCTTTTACAGAGCAACCCCCTGCTGTGCGACTTCCTTGACAAGCGCATAGGCGAAGACTATAAAAAGGATGCTTTCCGTCTTAAAGAACTGGAAAAATTTGCGGATGACAAGGCGTCCATCACCGAGCTTTTGGACATCAAGCTGAAAAATAAAAAGCTATTTGCAAAGTTTTTACTGGAGACAACGGGAGAGGTTATAAACCCCGACTCCATCTTTGACGTACAGGTAAAACGGCTTCATGAATACAAACGCCAGCACCTAAACGCTTTGAATATCATAGCGGAATATCTGGAGATAAAGAAAAACCCAAGCTGTGATTTTGTTCCAAAAACATACATCTTTGGGGCGAAAGCTGCTCCCGGCTACTACATGGCAAAGCAGATTATACGCTTGATTTTTGCCATAAAACGCCTTGTGGAAAAGGACCCTGACACGAAGGATAAATTGAAGATTGTATACCTTGAAAACTACTCTGTGTCGCTGAGTGAGCGGCTGATGCCCGCAAGTGAAATAAGCGAGCAAATCTCCCTTGCCGGCACCGAGGCATCGGGCACAGGCAACATGAAGTTTATGATAAACGGAGCCATTACCCTAGGCACCTATGACGGGGCAAATGTTGAGATAAAGCAGATGTGCGGCGCTGACAATTTTATTCAGTTTGGCATGGAGACACCCCAAGTCAACGAGCTGAAAAAATCCGGCTACAGCCCTAAAAAATACATTGCTAAAAGTGCGCAGCTAAAAGAAGTTATGGCGTTTCTCACCGATGGAATAGACGGAGATTATTTCCGTGAGGTGGTGGATAATCTGGTTAACGTGGATCCATTTATGGTCATGGCGGATTTTGACGCATACCATAGCACCCAAAAATATTTGCAGGAGCTGTACCGTGACCGTGCAAAATTTGGGCGTATGAGCCTTATGAACATTGCAAATTCCGGAATGTTCTCCGCCGACCGAGCCATCGACGATTATGCTCGAAAAATTTGGAAATTAAAGAGAATTAAATAGGTGAATAATGCAGGTTTTTAACAGCAGAAATGAATTTTATAAGTCGCCCTTTGGTGCAGTTTTGCAGGCGAGCGAGGTTTTGTTTCGAATTTGCCTAGAGCAAAGCAACGTCACCCCTTTTCTTTCCATCTGCCGTGAGGGCGAAAAGCCGGAAAAGCTGGCTATGGCTTTTATGGGCAGCGAGGAGGGGGAAAACATTTTTGCAGTCTCCTTCTATCCGGACTTTTGCGGCTTGTATTTCTATAATTTTGACTTGGGGCACGATAATTTGGGCGTGTACAACGCCCTAAAAGGCAATGGAGTTATCGCCGGTGAGGGGGAGCTTTTTCAACTTACCGTTTACCAAAAAACCTTTTCTGTGCCAAAGCAGGTCAAGGGCAAAATTTTTTATCAGATTTTTCCTGACAGGTTTTACGAGAGCCATCCTCGGCAGGCTCTTAGCTTTTCCGACAGAATTTATCGCACCGATAAGGACGGCGAGCCATACTACTACCCCACAGAGCAGATTGACGGCTGGATTAACAAAGATTATTATGGGGGAGATTTACAGGGAATAATTGAAAAGCTGCCCTATCTATGTGAGCTGGGTGTTGGGTATATCTACCTAAACCCAATTTTTGAAGCCCATTCCAACCATCGCTACAACACCGCCGACTATATGAAAATTGATCCGGATTTAGGTACTCTCCAGGACTTTCAAGCGCTGTGCCATGCCGCCCACAGCCGTGGGATATCGGTAGTTTTGGATGGGGTGTTCAGCCACACGGGCAGCGATAGCGTCTACTTTAACAAGGAGGGGCGATATGGCGATGGCGGTGCGTACCGTGACCCCAAAAGCCCCTATCGCAAGTGGTATGATTTTGATAAGAAATATCCTTGCGGCTATCGTGCCTGGTGGGGCTTTAACACCCTTCCCGAGGTGGATGAATATAATTCTTCCTATATAAATTATATCTGCGGCAAGGACGGCGTAATTGATTTTTGGCTGTCTCAAGGGGCGGATGGTTTTCGCCTAGATGTGGCGGACGAATTGCCCGACGAGTTTATCTGTGAAATACGTAACGCCGTTAAAAAACACGGGGAGGATAAACTGCTTTTAGGTGAAGTTTGGGAGGATGCCAGCAACAAGGTAAGCTTTGGCAAGCGGCGAAAGTACCTTTTAGGCGAGGAGCTGGATACCACCATGAACTATCCTTTTCGCACCGCTATTCTTGAATTTTTGCGGGAGGGTGATGGGTACGCCTTGTGCGAAAGTGTAATCACCATCTGCGAAAATTACCCAAAATGCGCTCTGGACATTGCGCTGAACAGTCTTTCCACCCACGATACCCCACGGGCAATGACGGCGCTTTGCGGCTATGAGCCTTACGGCACCGACCGAAACCGCCAGTCCGGAAAATTCCTGTCTGTGGAGGAGTACGAACGTGCTCGGCGCCTTATCGTCTGCGGCTTCGCCCTTTTATATGGTGTGCCCGGCGTGCCGTGCATTTACTACGGCGATGAAATCGGTATGCAAGGCTATCGTGACCCCTTCAACCGTGGATATTTTAAGTGGTGGGCGGTGGATTGCTACATCCAAGATAATGTAAAAAGTCTAGGTGCGTTTAGAAACAGCCACGACATTTTTGCCGACGGTAAAATTTATTTCATCTACGCAAGCTACAACTGTGTTGCCTTTACACGATATTGTGAGGGCTGTGAAAAAGAGGTAATTATCGGCGTAAACCGTGGTGAGACTGAGGAAAGCTTTGAATATAAGGGCAGGCTTTACACTTTAAATCCCATGGACTATTTTATGCTGGAAGTGTAATCAATTCAAAAAAAATAGTTTTTTCGGTGATATCCGTTTCAGCTTACAGCTACTGCCGTTTATTTTTGGTAACAGCCGTTTAATCTTAAAGCCACTGCCGGTTATTTTTAGTGACAGCCGTTTAGCGCATGGCGGCAAATTTTATAAAATGCAAGAAACAATCAAGAAACAATAATGAGACTAGGGCAACCATCAAAAAGTTGTCATAGTCTCATTGTATTTATATTTTGTATTTATATTTATGTTTTTTTAGCACAAATCCGGCAGCTCACAATACTCGCAAAGCTGAACAAACAGCTCGCTATATCTGTTTAGCACAAAATCACCCGGCTTACTTTTTACTAAATTTTCTTTTTCTCCTAAACAAATAGGTATAGAGATGGCATAGTTTACCCCTTGTGAAAATTCCGACTGCAACAAAATATTTCCCCCTGCATTTTCTATAGCCGCCTTTGCAATGAACAAGCCAAGTCCTAATTTTGTGCTGGCTTCCCCATCATCATATGGGGTGCAGGAGTAGTAGGGTTTAAATATACATGGGGCAACCTCGGGTTTTATTCCGAGAGAATTGTCCGAGTAGCAAAGCACACACCTGTCGTTGCGTATGGCGAGTGTAACCTTTATCACCACCGGCTCCTCCACTTTATATTCTATAGAGTTTAAAATAAGATTAAACAGAGCACAGGAAAGCATGGAGCTGTTGCCCTTTATAACCGCCCCCTCCTCTATCTCCATTTCAAGCTTCACATAGCTTGGCAGCACTATGGACGCACCGGAAAATGCACTTTCTACCAGCGCTGAAAAATCCAGCGGAGCGGCTAAAATTTCACTGCCCTTTGACAGCTTGGCAGCCATAGAAATATTATTTACATTTTTGAGCACAATATATGTCTTTCCATATAACGACTGTAAATTTTTACTTGCCTTTTCCGTATCTCCGCTATTTATATTCTCCGCCAAGATGGGGAGCGATGCAAATATACTGGAAACCGGCTCACGGAGCTGATAATTTATTGCATCAATATTGTTTATAATACCGGCAATGTTCTCAATAGTCCCCTGTTTTTTTTTCGCCTCACTCACAACCTTTATTTCGTTTTCCTTTTCTTTATCGTTTAATCCCATAGCAAATATTCCTTTTTACTAATCATTTTTACTTTTATCCGACAATATTCGACATTCGGCAAAATAAATTGCTTTCATTCTAACTTAAATACTTTTGTTTGTAAAGTCTTGCCTATAAATATATTTTAAATATTACAATTATTTCACAATAACCCCTTTACTAACCATAAGATTTATGTTATCATTAACTTGTTAATTAATTTAACAATGTATGGTGGATTTAAAAGTACATTTTAAATCCAAAGCATTTATTCTATTCGTCATTAGGCTATGCTTTTATCTATCAGCACAGCTTAAAAATATAAAACACACATATTAGGAGGCTATTTATTATGGCAGTAAGAATTGGTATCAATGGCTTTGGTCGTATCGGTCGTCTGGTTTTTAGGGCAGCAATGAAAAATCCTGAGCTTTACACAGTTGTGGCAGTTAATGACCCATTTATCACTCCGGATTACGCAGCTTATATGACAAAATATGACACCATTCACGGGCGCTTTGACGGCACAGTTGAAGCCACCGAAACTTCACTTGTTGTAAACGGCAGCAATGTTGATTTTTTCAGCTTTAAATCTCCCGAGGAAATTCCTTGGGGCAAGGTTGGAGCAGACTATGTTGTTGACTCAACGGGCGTTTTCACCACCACAGAAAAATGTATGGCTCACATCAAGGGCGGCGCTAAAAAAGTTGTTATTTCCGCTCCTGCTAAGGATAAAGAGACACCTACCTTCGTTATGGGTGTTAACCAAGAAAAATATACAAAGGATATGGTCGTTGTGTCTAATGCTTCCTGCACAACCAACTGCCTTGCTCCTTTAGCTAAAGTTATCAATGACAATTTTGGCATAGCCGAGGGTCTTATGACCACCGTTCACTCCACTACCGCCACTCAAAAAACCGTTGACGGCCCTTCCTCCAAGGATTGGAGAGGTGGACGTGCAGCAGCGGGCAACATCATCCCCTCTTCAACTGGCGCTGCAAAGGCTTGTGCTCTTGTAATCCCTGAATTGAAGGGCAAATTGACAGGTATGGCATTTAGAGTTCCAACTCTTGATGTGTCTGTGGTTGACTTGACAGTTAAGCTTGCAAAATCTGCAACCTATGACGAAATTTGCGCCGCTGTTAAAAAAGCCAGTGAAAACGAGATGAAGGGCATACTTGCTTACTGTGACGAGGCTGTTGTGTCCTCTGATTTTTACGGCGAGACACACACCAGTGTATTCGATGCAAAGGCTGGCATTATGCTAAATGAAACATTTGTAAAATTGGTAGCTTGGTACGACAATGAGATGGGATATTCCACCAAGGTTCTCGAACTCATCAACCATATGGCGCAAGTTGACAATAAATAATTTTCCAATGCGAGAATATTAAAATGTCACTAGATTTTTAGCTTCAAGCGCTGAGATGGGTTTTGCCTCATCTCAGCGCTTTTTTTTGCAACATTTAAAGGGCAGCTATGAGATAATTTTACATATGTTTGTTAATTAAATAACATCTGCCATGTAAAATACGCTCTTTTTTAGTCATACCTACAAAGTTGTTGCAAATGCATAAAATCGGCTTGAAAAGCGATGAAAAACTATATATAATAATAGTAATAAATAAATTTAACAAAGGAGTTTTAATTATGACAGGATTAGGTAAAAAAACAGTTGAGGATATTGACGTTTGCGGCAAAGCTTGCCTTGTACGCTGCGATTTTAATGTGCCTGTACAGGATGGTGTTATCACCGATGACAACCGAATTGTAGGTGCGCTTAAAACCATTAATTATTTAAAATCAAAGGGTGCAAAAATTATTCTTTGCAGCCATATGGGCAGACCCAAGGGCGAGTTCAATATGAAATACTCCCTTGCTCCCGTGGCAAAAAGGCTGGAAGAATTGCTGAATTGCTCGGTTGTTATGGCATCAGATGTCATAGGCGAGGACGCAAAATCTAAAGCAAAGGCACTGAAAAATGGCGAAATTATGCTGCTGGAAAACCTCCGTTTTCATAAAGAAGAAGAGAAAAACGATGCAGACTTTGCAAAAGAGCTGGCATCAATGGCAGAAATTTATGTAAATGACGCCTTTGGCACTGCTCACCGTGCTCACGCCTCCACCGCCGGTGTTGCCCAGTACCTGCCTGCCGTGTGCGGATACCTTATCCAAAAGGAAATTGACATTATGGGCAAGGCTTTAAATGACCCAATCCGTCCCTTCGTGGCGATTTTGGGTGGGGCTAAGGTCAGCGATAAGATAGGCGTTATCAACAATTTGATTGACAAGGTAGACAGTCTTGTTATAGGCGGCGGAATGGCATACACCTTCCTAAAAGCCAAGGGCTACTCCATTGGCAACAGCCTTTGTGAGGATGATAAGGTGGACTTGGCAAAGGAGCTTATCGCAAAAGCAGCGGCAAAAAATGTACAGTTACTTTTGCCAATTGACAGTGTTGTGGGGGATGAATTTAAAGCCGACTGCAACTTTAAAACTGTGGATAGCGACAGTATTCCCGATGGATTTATGGGTCTAGATATTGGTACAAAGGCTCAAAATGAGTTTGACAAGGTTATCCGCAATGCGGGCACGGTAGTGTGGAACGGCCCTATGGGTGTGTTTGAAATGCCGGAATTTGCAAAGGGCACAAAGGCAGTGGCAAAATCGGTGGCGGAAAGCGGATGTGTTTCCATCATTGGCGGCGGAGACAGTGCAGCAGCGGTGGAACAGCTTGGTTACGCTGACAAGATGACCCACATTTCAACAGGCGGCGGTGCTTCCCTTGAATTTTTGGAAGGCCTTGTTTTGCCGGGCATTGCAGCATTAAACGACAAGTAATAATGAATTTTAAAGCGGCAGAAAATGCTCTGCCGCTTTTATCAATAATGGGAGAATACTCACTATGAACAAACAAAAACGAGATGTAGTTATAGCCGGAAACTGGAAAATGAACAAAACCGTGTCGGAGACAGCCGAGCTTTTGTCCCTTATGAAGGGCATGGTCGCCGATGCCGACTGCCGTGTGGCTTTGTGCCTGCCTGCCATAAATATTCCCTGTGCAGTAGAATGTACCGCAGGCTCTAACATTGCAATAGGGGCACAAAATTGCCACTGGGCAAAGAGCGGCGCTTTTACCGGAGAATTATCCGCAGATATGCTAAATGCTTTTGGTGTTGAATATGCTATTGTCGGTCATAGCGAAAGACGTCAATATTTTGGCGAAACGGACGAGACGGTAAACCTGCGTGCAAAGGCTTGCCTAGAAAATGGCATATCCCCTATAGTTTGCGTGGGGGAAAACCTTGAGCAGCGTGAAAAGGACATCACAAAGGATATTGTCAAGGCACAGATAACTAAAGACCTTGAGGGGCTTACCGTTGATGAATTAAAGAGAACTATTATAGCATACGAGCCTATCTGGGCAATCGGCACCGGCAAAACCGCCACTGCACAGCAGGCACAGGACGTATGCGGATATATCCGAGAGCTGGTGAGCGAAATGTTCAGCCAAGATTGTGCCGAGCTTATCACCATTCAATACGGTGGGTCTATGAACGCCGCAAACGCCGCAGAGCTATTGGCTATGCCGGACATTGACGGTGGGCTTATTGGCGGTGCTTCCTTAAAGCCAACCGATTTTGCCAGAATTATTGCCGCCGCAAACTAACATACTTTGAACCTAACATACTTTTACAGAAGGATATTTATATGAAAAAACCATTAGTATTATGCATTATGGACGGCTTTGCCTTTAACCCAAAGGAGGTTGGCAACGCTATCAAGGCGGCAAATACCCCTGTTCTGGACAAGCTGTTTGCCACCTACCCTACCACTACCCTTGGGGCAAGTGGTCTTTGCGTGGGTCTGCCCGAGGGTCAGATGGGCAACAGCGAGGTTGGTCACACAAATATGGGTGCCGGCAGAATTGTGTATCAAGAGCTTACGAGAATTACCAAGGCAATAAAGGACAAGGATTTTTTTGAAACTCCCGAGCTTATAGCCGCTATAACCGCCGCAAAGGAAGGTGGAAAAGCTGTACATATTATGGGGCTTATGTCGGACGGCGGCGTTCACAGCCACATAGAGCACTGCTTTGCTGTCATTGATTTGTGCAAAAAATTAGAGGTGCAGGAGGTTTATGTCCACTGCTTTATGGACGGCAGAGATGTCAGCCCCACAAGCGGTGCCGGTTTTATTCGTGCATTGCAAAAACATATGGATGCCATTGGCGTAGGTAAGGTAGGCACTGTTCACGGAAGATTTTACATTATGGACCGAGACAAACGCTGGGACAGAGTGGAAAAAGCCTACAAAACCCTTGTCTATGGCGAGGGCGAAGTGCACCAAAACCCCTCGGAATTTTTGGAGGAATGTTACAAAAAAGATGTCACCGATGAATTTATTGTGCCTTTTGTCGCTACAGAGGGCAGCAACATACAGTCGGGTGACAGCGTTATATTTTTCAATTTCCGTCCTGACAGGGCAAGAGAAATCACCCGCAGCCTTGTGGATACAGATTTTGACGGCTTTGCCAGAAAAGAAAATAACCTACTGCTAAATTACGTCTGCTTTACTCAGTATGACGTGACAATGCCAAATGTAACCGTTGCCTTTAAGCCCCAAAGCCTTGCAAATACACTTGGTGAGTATCTGTCCAAAAAGGGTCTTACTCAGCTTAGAATTGCCGAGACAGAAAAATATGCTCATGTCACTTTTTTCTTTAACGGCGGCGTTGAGGCAGTTTATGACGGTGAAGAACGTGCCTTGGTAAATTCTCCACGAGTCGCCACCTACGACCTAAAACCGGAGATGAGTGCTCTTGAAGTCACCGAGGAGATGCTGCACCGCTTGGACAGCGATAAATATGATGTTATCATTTTAAACTTTGCCAACTGCGATATGGTGGGTCACACCGGAGTTTTCGATGCAACCATAAAAGCCGTGGAAACGGTTGACGGCTGTGTTGGTAAAGTTTTGGAAAAGATTTTAGAAAAAGATGGTGTTCTGCTGCTCACCGCCGACCATGGAAATGCCGATAAGCTTCTTGACGATGATGGCAGCGTATTTACAGCCCACACCACAAACCCTGTCCCCTTCTCCGTTTGCGGCTATCCCTGCACACTGCGTAAGGATGCCGTTTTAGCGGATATAGCACCAACTATGCTGCACATATTAAAGCTCGCCCAACCCTCCGAGATGACAGGAAAAAGCATAATCATCAATAGCTGATAAAGATATACAGCATTAGATAGCAAAAGCGATATATAAATAGGGGTTGAGACAAAACAGCCTCCCCCACAAAAAAACGGGCCGCAAGTGCTGCAAACGCAGTGCAAAGTGGCTCGTTTTTTTAGGTCAACTATTTACAAATATTTTTGCAGCTCTATTTTCTTTTTTTAATTAATACATACTAATAATTATATTAACATTAACCTACTCTACTTGTTTTGTGTTGAAAAATAATTCATTTTTAATTGGGGCATTATCCACAGTTGGTATTCCATCAAAGGTTAATATTCTAAATGATATAAATACACTGGGGGGTTGTTCTGCTTCATTAAAATAAACATTTGCCATATTAGCTATACCTAGTATGGAGGTATTACCATCTGTATAGTAATATCCGCCGTTTTTTAAAGTCTGTTTGTAAAATTTTTCTGCATCTAAATTTAATTCTTTTAAAGTATCTAAAATACATTCTTCAATTGACATAAACTTATATGTGATATCATGATATTCGTAAAGATATTTATACAGATTATCATATATACTTAGAAGTTTTTCCTCTCCAAGCTTTGGGTCAACAGCCTTTCCACCCATTAGGCTATATTCCGGAATAATGCTAATTAAATTCATATTGGAAATATCGCCCGATTTGGGGATTTCACCATTAAAATTTATAATGATTTTATCACCCACATCATAACCACCCAAATTATACATATCATTATATAAGCTATATTTGCCATAAAAAACAAACTCTGAGCCGTAATCTTTAAAATATATATGTTGCCCATCTTCGGTTATTCCGTAAAGGTAACCATCAGAAACAGCAGTATCATCCCCATTGTTTGGTATTTTACTTTCGGTTTTAGATATTAAAGTTATTGCAGCTTTATTATATTCAGAAGGGTTAAGTAAATTCAGCAGGTTAAGTTTTCTTTCTTCTAAATTTTCAGTTAAAAATTTGCTGTCAACAAGCCATTCTTTGCCTTTATTTAACTCATCCTTCAATTCACCAGTAATATCAACAACATACCAATCGATAGTATTATTAGCAGAAGATACCCCTATAGTATATTCAATAAAAGGACTTTCAATGGTACTGTCATAAGGAAATTGCTGAGCATCTAAAAACCTTTCAGCTTTATATATTTCTGCCGCTTCGGCTCTGTCAATTTCAAAATAATTATTGTATGCTATACCACCAAAAAAGATTTCTATATCATTAGCAGTGTAATGATATTTGCCACGAGAAAGTTCTTTTTTTTGCAGATTTTCAAGCTGTAAATAGTCTGCTACGTACAGCATTGCTTCCTCAGGCGTAAAAATTTTTGACTAATATTTCCGCAAGATATTGTGTTATCTCTGCTTGCTGTGCAACATCATAAACTTCGCTCGGTGTAGCGTACATGGAAAGGAAAATCTCTTTGGGTGAAGTTATGTCTGTTTGGTCGCTGGATAAAACATCATCATAAAAAACAGTCGCATACCATCCATCTTTAATTTCTTGGCTGTCTTTAGCAGAATAACTACTACTAAGAAGAAATGGTTGCAAGCCTTCACCTTCTTGCCCTAAACTGCCTGAAACACGATATACCTTGTCTTTGCACTCCACCATTAGATATGATTGAGCTGGATATGGCTGAAAGTCAAATTTTATAATTTCACCCGTTATATAGTTGTCGTGATTTGCCATTGCAAGAAATTCTTTTGTTCTTTCCTGTACATCATTGTTGCCTGTTTTATTTGAATTTTGCTCGTTTGTTACCTCGCTTTCAATACCCTCCAATGAACTATTTTTATTTGAAAAATCACTATTGCACCCACTAAACGTAAATATCATTAACCCCATAGTTATGAGCAATATAAGACTAGATTGCTGAAATATTTTTTTCATAAGTTACCTCGCTTGTGTGTTCTTATCTTTTGGTTATTTCTTTGGCTAAATTAATTTTAAAAACAAAAACAAGCTAGTCGCTTGCCTCTATTTCACCGGTTATATCCACAAGATATGATGTTCTGCAAATGTCTCCATCTAACTCTATTAATTGCAATTTATATTTTATATACGGAGGTGCGTATGGACTAATCGAGTGATAATGGCTTCCAAAAAGCTCAATATTTTTTGCATGCTCCTCCGCTTCTTCGTCGGTCATTCCCAAAGGTTCATAGAAATATAATGTGCAATATTCAAGCCTATATTTTTCATTAACGTACACCACAACACCTCGCTCGTCAATAAATTTCGTCATATTTTTTAAGTCAAATTTACTGATAACAGCCTGCATAGCTTCTTCAGGACTGAAGATTTTAGGGTTTTCTATTGCATTAAAATTTTGCATAAGCTGTTCGGCGTGCGTTTGGATAAATTGTACATTTTTTTCCATATCTGCAACGGTTCGTACATATGGAGGCTGCATTTGGATAAATTCTTTTGGATTTTCAATAAAATATGTGCCATCTTCCAGTTCTTTTTCTTCATCATAGAAAAATATTATACTTCTGCCTACTATTAACGGGCTAGAGTATAGCGTTATGCCCGTAGAAAGAGAAAAATACCCACGTGTGTAATATTTATCCCACATCAAGCCTTCCACACGATAAATTTTATCATCTAAGGTTTTCATAATTACATAGCTGGTAGAATAATCATCACTACAAAAGCTTTCCACAACATATCCCATAATATATTTGTCGTGATTTGCCATTTTAAGGAACATTTCTTTGCGGTCTTCAAGGGTTGGAGTATTTTCGGGCAACTCGACGGATAACTGCTCTTGCGATGTGTTACTTTGAACATTATCGCTTGACACACTGCTGTCTTGTGTTTTTTCTGAGCAAGCGGTAAGGGCGGTGATTAAAATTAAAGCGGTTAAAAATAT
>JAVWUR010000005.1:0-38923 GCA_036667055.1 Oscillospiraceae bacterium | reverse complement strand
TTTCGAGATGGTGACAATCGCCCACTCAATGGGGCTTAAAATTGAGGCGTGGGTAAACCCTTATCGTGTGCAGCTCAGCAGCAAAATGCCCTCCTCCATAGCGGCGCCAAATCCGGCAAAGGACACGTCTCTCACCTTTAATGTAAACGGAGGGGTGTACTACAACCCCGCTCTTGCCAAGGTGCAGGATTTGGTGGTTCGGGGCGTTGAGGAGATAGTGGCAAACTACGCTGTGGACGGCATACATATGGATGATTATTTTTATCCCACTACAGATTTATCCATCGACAAGGCGAACTATGACGCCTCCGGCTCCACCCTTTCCCAAGAGAATTGGCGCAGAGAAAATGTTAATAATCTAGTGAAAAGCATCTACGCTAAAATAAAAAGCATAAACCCAGCGGTCACCTTTGGTATCAGTCCCCAAGGTAATAATGACAACAATTATAACTCACAGTATAGTGATGTTAAGCTGTGGCTGTCTCAGCCAGGGTATGCGGATTATATTATGCCGCAGCTATATTGGGGCTTTAACTATCTGACAAAATCCGGCAGAGCCGATTATCAATTTACAAAGCTTGCACAGCAGTGGGCAGGCTATCCCCGTGCTGATGAGGTCAAATTGTACATAGGTCTTGGGGCTTACAGAATAGGCGGCGGTGACGGCGGCAGCAACGACCAGAGTGAATGGTCAAGCGGAACAAATCTTGCAAATATGGTTAGCGCCGCAAGAGCCATTGAGGGCATAGGCGGCTGCGGCTTGTACCGATATGACAATCTGTTTAAAAACTCTGCCCAAGAGGTTTTAGCCCACAGCGAAAGGGCGAATTTAAAGGAGAGATATAATAACTAGCCGTTTTTCAATAGTTACGCTTTTCAATAGTTACGCTTTTCAATAGTTAGGCTTTTCAATAGTTTGCTTTTTAATATTTCGGCTTTTCAATAGTTACGCTTTTCAATAGTTAGGCTTTTCAATAGTTCCTTTTTAGACGTTCATTGGCGACCCTTCGCAGTATTTTATACCACTAAAAATCAGCCCGTCTTGCAGTCAAGATGAGCTGATTTTTCCCATTGGCTGTACCGCCAATCATTTTGTACCGTCCTTCAAAAGCTTTAAGTGGTCATATTTGTCCTTGGTGGCAAGCCCCCCTCTGATGTGGCGCTCCTCTTTATTTTTTAACAGCACCTTGGACACCTCTTTGTATAAACTCAAGTTTTCCTGTTTTAAAACCTTGGTTAAATCTTTATGTACGGTACTTTTGCTCACGCCGAAAATTTTTGCCGCACCCCTCACCGTGTCCCTGCTCTCGGCAATATATCTGCCAAGCTGCTCACAGCGGGACAGCTGGGTGTATCGAAGGTGCTCTTCATACATTCGCTTCATAATTCAGCTACCCAACCTTTGCTATAGACTTTTATCTAAGCTTATGCAGCGGCGCTTTAAATTATGAACATCAGCGAAAATACCACCTTTGTCACCTTTATCCTCGGCTGAACAAAATTGGTGAAATTTGGGTAAATATATGGAAATTGGGGTAAAGATATGTTATCATAAAAGGTATCAGCAAAGCACTCTCTTAAGTTTACAAAAATATCGCTTTAAGGCGGTATATTTATATTATATTATTTAAAAATTTGCAGTGAGAAAGGGGCGGCAGCATTGGCAAGAGCAAAGGGTAAATTTCTCCCATCCTTGTGTATTTTAGTGACAATTGTGTTATTTATGGTGACAGCTTTACCGTTTATCGGCTTTGCCGCCCCTTACAACCCCTTGGCGGAAAAGGACGAAAATATCTCTAACCTTGAAAAGGCACGGATTTTGCTGGAATACTTTCAGAAATCCGAGGTGGACAGCAACTGGGCATATGACATTGAGAGCAACAAGGAGACGGTGGAGCTTATGCTAGAGGCGTGTGCCGCCATGACCGATGACGAGATAGGTCAGTTGTCGGCAGAGGAGAAAAAGAACTTCAACGCATATTTCAAAAAGCTTTACGAGGTTTCGGGGCTTGATGTTGCATCCCTTGGAGATTTATTTGATATCAAGGGGTTGCCCCGAGCGGTGGATGAGATATCCCATGTGGAGGACAGGAAAATTGCCTCCCCCGAGGTTTCGCAGTGGGTGCCGCCGCAGGAGCAGCTCCATCGCATTGGCAAAATTTCGCTGTTAACCGCAGCTTTTTTGTTAGTCCTTGGCGTTTCTGCCGCAATGCTCTCCCGAGCCATCAAAAAAGTTTATAGACCCGGTGAAAAAAAATTATAGACACAGGATAAAAAACGCACCCATACACCGGTCATGGAAATTTCCCTCCGGTTTATAGGTGCGCTTTATTGTTATATTATTTTGTGATGTTTTAATATCTTTTTGGCAGAGCCTGTGCCCCTAAAAAAGCCCCAGATAGTAGCCGAAGGCGTCAAACACCAAGGCTACCCCCGTTAAAATCAGCACGGAACCCCCAATGTTTTTTATGGTTTGAGAGTGACGTTTTAAAAAGCGGGTGGTGGTATATAGTTTTTCATAAAGCACGCTAAACACCACAAAGGGCACCCCAAGACCCATGCTGAAGCTGAAGAGCAAAAGCATACCTTTTATGGCGGTCTGCTGTGCTCCGGCAAGCATCAAGGCACTGCCTAAAAATGCGCCGAGACAGGGCGTCCACCCAAAGGAATAGCTGACCCCAAAGATAAAGCTGCCCAAAATTCCGCTGCGCTTTTTTGCGGTTGTGCTGCCCCCAAGATTAAGGTGGATTATGTCCAGATACACAAAGCCAAAGAACACCATCCCCACTCCGGCAAGTCGGGTTAACAGCCCTTTATAGCTGTTTAAAAAGCTGCCAAAGGAAAATGCGGTAGCCCCCATAAGCACAAAAACCGTGGAAAAGCCCAGCACGAAAAACGCTGTATTTATAAAGCGCTTTTTTACACTTTGGGTTTCATCTGCGGAGATGTATGCCAAAAAAATCGGCAGCATAGGCAGAATACAGGGGGACACAAAGGCGAAAATTCCCTCTAAAAAAGTAAAAATATACTGCATCTATCCCACACCCAATTCCTCGTCTAAAATTTCCTTGACCTGTCTATACCCTGTTGCCCCGATGACGGCATTGTACATATTCCCCTCGCTGTCGATAAAAACAGTGGTGGGAAAGCTGGTGACGCCAAAGACGGAAAGTGCCTCGCCGTATTTATCAAGATGGGGTACAAGATTTTTAAACTGCTGTTTTTCCAGATACTTGTTCACTGCCCCGAGAGTTTCCTGCTGTCCATCCAGTGCGTCCATCATAATAAAATTCACCTTGTCGCTATATTCCCCAATCAGCGTGTCGAAATCTCCCATCTCCCCCACGCAGTGAGGGCACCAAGTCGCCCAAAAGTTTAAAACAATGGGTTTGCCTACAAAATCAGAAAAGAGCACGTCCTTTTCTGCTAAATCCGTAAAGGTAAAATCCGGAACAGGATATCTCTCTTTGTCCTGCGCACCCTCGGACGGCTGGCTGTGGGTCACCTCACCCTCGATTTTAGGCGGATTTTGAACCTCTCCATTCTTTATATAGGGCATTACCACCCCTAAAATTATACTTGCCGCTAACAGCACCCCCACCGCCGCAAGCGCTACGGTTTGTTTTTTATCTCTCATTTAGCTTTCCTCCTCCCATATGTACCCTTCATATTCCTTTTATATATGTACCCCTCATATTTCTTTTATATATAATGAATATATATTATAGTGTTATTATATGTTTATAGTATACCTGTTACCCATTATACTTTCTGTGATTAAGTTACGCAAGTCAAAGAGCAAATTGTTAAAAATTCCTGCTGTAAAAGGACAATTTATAGTGTATTTATACAAAAATCGTCAAATGAAATATCATTTTTTTGCCAAAATTGTATGAAATATACTTGAAAAAATTCATATAAATGGTAAGATATTAGAAAGAGGTGATTTTGTGGATTTTTTAAGCAAGGAATATTGTGAACTGCCTATTTATCTGTTCAAAAAAGGTGAGCTTTTTGAGAGCTACAACTTTTTTGGCAGTCATAAAATAGATAAAAAGCATTGGGTTTTCAGAGTTTGGGCACCCCATGCGACAGCCGTCTCCATCGTTGGAGACTTTAACCTGTGGGATATTGAAGAAAATCCTATGGAGAATTTTGAAAACAGCGGAGTGTGGCAGATACAGCTGCCGTTGGATATGCAGTTTGAGACGTACAAGTACGCCATAACCGCAAAATCGGGCACGGTGCTTTTAAAGAGCGACCCATACGCCCGACACTTTGAAACCCGACCGGCAAATGCCTCCAAGGCATATGATAACGCTACATATAAATGGCAGGACAAGCCATGGCACAAGCTTGTGCAAAAGCAAGGAATATACAACACCCCCATGAACATTTATGAAATTCATATGTCGGGGTTTGTTCGCCACGAGGACGGCAACACCTTCTCCTATCGAGAGATGGCACACAGCTTGGCGGATTACCTTTTGGATATGGGGTACACCCATGTGGAGCTTATGCCCATTAGCGAATATCCCTTTGACGGCTCTTGGGGCTACCAAGTGGGAGGATATTTTGCCCCCACCTCACGGTATGGAACCCCTGAGGATTTCAAATATTTTGTGGATTATCTTCACGGAAAAAACATCGGTGTCATTATGGATTGGGTGCCGGCGCACTTTCCAAAGGACGATTTTGGGCTGTATATGTATGATGGCGAGCCGTGCTATGAGGACGATAACCCATACAAGCAGGAGCACAAGGAGTGGGGCACCATGGTCTTTAACTTCGGCCGTGGAGAGGTGCAGAGCTTTTTAATCAGCAATGCGCTTTACTGGCTGAAGGAGTACCACATTGACGGCTTGCGGGTGGACGCTGTGGCGAGTATGCTCTATCTTGACTACAACCGCAAGGACGGGGAATGGCAGCAAAACCGTCACGGGGGCAAGGAGAACCTAGAGGCGATAGATTTTATTAAAAAGCTGAATATTCAAGTGTTCAAGGATCTGCCAAACACCTTGATGATAGCGGAGGAGTCAACGGCGTGGCCCATGGTGACAAAGCCCGTTTGTGACGGCGGCTTAGGGTTTAACTTCAAGTGGAATATGGGCTGGATGAATGATATTTTGGACTACATGAAAACCGACCCCTACTTTAGAGCCGGCTGTCATAACAAGATAACCTTTTCCTTTATGTACGCTTTCAGCGAAAATTTTGTACTGCCGATAAGCCATGATGAGGTGGTGCACATGAAAGGCTCACTGGTTAATAAAATGCCCGGTGACACCGACCAAAAGTACAACAATCTCCGTGCATTTTTTGGATATATGCTGGCACACCCAGGGAAAAAGCTCATGTTTATGGGGCAGGAATTTGGTCAGAAAAGCGAGTTTAGCGAGGCAAAGGAGCTGGACTGGGGCTGTTTAAGCATAGAAAAGCACAAGCAATGTCAGAATATGTCACGAGATTTGAATAAATTCTACAAAAACAATCCCCCGCTGTGGGAGCTGGATTTCTCCTGGGAGGGCTTTGAATGGATAAGCGCCGACGATGCAAAGCAAAATATCGTCATATTTATCCGTCGGGACAAGGCGGGCAACGGCATAATCTGCCTGTCCAATTTCTCCAATGTGGGTCATAAAAAATATAGCTTTGGCGTTCCCTACAGCGGATATTACAAGGAGATTTTCAACACGGATTTATCCCAATACGGCGGCACGGGAGTGACAAACCACCGTGCGGTGCGCACACGCAAGCACCCCATGCACAACCACGAATATTCTTTGGCATTGGATATACCTCCTATGTCGACGATATTTATAAAAATGCCGGACAAGGCATAACAAAAAGGGAGTGGATAATTTATGAAGGAATGTATAGCGATGCTGCTGGCAGGCGGGCAGGGGTCAAGACTTTACGCCCTGACACAAACTATGGCAAAACCGGCGGTTTACTTTGGGGGAAAATACCGAATTATTGATTTCCCTTTGTCCAACTGCGTCAACAGCGGAATTGACACGGTTGGGGTGCTGACACAATATCAACCCTTGGAATTAAATGAGTATCTCGGGACGGGTCAGCCTTGGGATTTAGACCGTCTTTACGGAGGAGTACACGTACTGCCCCCCTACCAAAAGGCGAGCGGCTCCGATTGGTACAAGGGCACCGCAAACGCCATCTACCAAAACATTAATTTTATCGGGCGGTACGAGCCAAAGTATGTGCTCATTCTCTCGGGCGACCACATCTACAAGATGGACTATTCAAAAATGCTGGCACAGCACAAGGAAAAGGGCGCTGACTGCACCATCGCTGTACTGGATGTGCCCAAGGAGGAGGCAAGCCGTTTTGGCATCATGACCTGCAATGAGGATGGGAAGATAACCAAGTTTTCCGAAAAGCCAAAGGAGCCGGAATCCACCTTGGCATCCATGGGTATCTACATCTTCTCTTGGGATAAATTAAAGGAATATCTGGTGCGTGACGAGGGCACTGTAGGCAGCGAAAACGATTTTGGCAAGGACATTATCCCCGCAATGCTGGCAGACGGACAGAAGCTTTTCGCCTACAACTTTGAGGGCTACTGGAAGGACGTTGGAACTATCGAGAGCTTGTGGGAGTCCAATATGGATTTACTAAACCCCAGCGCCCCCTTTGACGTGTGGGATCCAAGCTGGAAAATCTATTCAAGAACCCACAACTGCCCACCACATTTCATTGGCGAAAATGCCAAGATGGAAAATTCCATGGTCTGTGAGGGGTGTAACATTGATGGCTTTGTGGACTTTTCTGTGCTGTTCCAAAACGTGACTGTGGAGGAGGGCGCTACCGTGCGTGACTCGATAATCATGCCAAACACCGTGATAAAAAAAGGCGCTATAGTGGAATATGCCATCATAGGCGAGGGTAGCACTATAAATGAAAACGCCCGAATTGGGGAGCGCCCCGAACAGGTCACCGACCTTGAAAATTGGGGGGTGGCTGTGGTTGGCAACGATATTGACGTGTGCAAAAACGCCATCGTCAAATCCAAAGCCATGATATACTCGGATATAAAGGAGGAAAAATGATATGACACACGGAGATAAGGTTTTAGGAATTATTTTTCCAAATATGCATGACGAGTCGATAAGCGAATTGACACAGGTAAGAACCATGGCGAGTGTGCCCTTTGGGGGCAGATACCGCCTTATAGATTTTGTGCTCTCGGCTATGGTTGCGGCGGACATAAGCAACGTCTGCGTCATCCCACGTAAAAGCTACGTGTCTCTTATGGATCACGTTGGCTCGGGCAAGGAGTGGGATTTAGCGAGAAAAAGAGGGGGGCTTAAAATTTTCCCTCCTTACGGCGAGGCTGGCACCCACCGGTACAAGGGCAAGCTTGAGGCTCTTGATTATATCAAAAAATACATAGAGTCCTCCCCCTGCGACACGGTTATCTTGGCAGACTGCGGAGTGGTTAGCGCCATTGATTATCGAGATGCTTTACAGCAGCATCAGGACACAAACGCAAGCATAACTGTTTTGTACTCCCGTCAGGTGCCGGAGGTATCCGCCAAAACGGACAATATGACCCTTGAAATACAGGATGGTCTAGTCACCGATGTGCTGATGAATGACCGTTCAGCAGAACAACGCAACGTTGCAATGTGGACATATATTTTAAGCAAGGAGCTTTTGCTCAAGATTATCACCCAGTGCTGCGCCCGTGGCATGACCCATTTTGAAAAGGATGTTTTGCAGCAGGGGCTAAAGTATATGCGTGTGTACGGCTATGAATACAAAGGCTATCTGCGGCGCATGAGCAGTTTACAAAACTACTATCGTGCAAACCTTGACCTTATAAATAAGGACACCATTGCTGCCCTGTGCAAGCAGTACCCCATCTACACCAAGATACGTGACGATGCCCCTGTGCGGTATGCCATAGGCAGCAGCGTTAAAAAGATAATCGCCGGAGATGGCTGTTATATTGAGGGTAACGTGGAAAATTCCGTGCTGTTCCGTGGGGTGAGCATAGGCAAGGGCGCAGTGGTAAAAAATTGTGTGCTTTTGCAGGACACAGTGGTGGAGGATGGCGCTATATTGGAAAATGTCATCTGCGACAAGGGCGTTAGAATAACGGCAAAAAAGCAGCTTATCGGGGCGGAAGATTACCCTGTTTATGTAGATAAAAAGGCTGTAGTTTAATTAAAATAAAGATAAAAGCGACAATTTCGTGCAGATATGTTGTTTTAGGAGGCTATGAAAATGAAAGTTTTATATTGTGCAAGTGAGGCAGTTCCCTTTGCTGCAAGCGGTGGACTTGGAGATGTTGCCGGCAGTCTGCCCAAGGCTTTAATGGCGCAAAATGTGGAGGTTCGGGTGGTTATGCCACTCTATGGCAAAATCAAGGAGCGCTACGGCGAGCGCCTTGAATATGTCACCAATTTTAACGTTATGCTGGGCTGGCGGTGTCAATATTGTGGGGTGTTTTCCCTAGTACAGGACGGGGTCACCTACTACTTTTTAGACAATGAGTACTACTTTAAGCGCCATGGGCTGTACGGCCATTATGACGATGCGGAGCGTTTTGCCTTCTTCTCAAAGGCGATACTAGAGATGCTGGTGAACATTGATTTTGAGCCGGAAATAATCCACACCAACGATTGGCAGACGGCGCTTGTCAACCTGTACATCAACATTTACTACCGCCATATGCCAAAATTTTATGGGGTTAAAACTGTATTTACTATACATAATATCCAGTATCAGGGCAAGTACGGCATCGACCTTATCGGAGATGTTTTGGGTGTTCCCCCCACATGGGCGCATCATTTGGAGTACGAGGAAACGGCAAACTTTATGAAGGCGGCAATTGAAAACGCCGACAAGGTGACCACCGTGTCCCCCACCTATGCAGGGGAAATTTTAGACCCTTGGTTCAGCCATGGGCTTGACCCGATTTTGCGTCAGCGACAGTTTAAAATGTGGGGAATACTCAATGGCATAGACTACAAGGAGTACAACCCGAAAACCGATAAATTGATAGTGAAAAACTTTTATCCCGAGGCATTTGTCACCAACAAGCACGTGTGCAAGGAGGATTTGCGGAGCATATTTAATCTGGAGGACAGCGAATCGCCCATCGCCTCTATGGTAACACGTTTAGTGGAGCACAAGGGCTTGGAGCTTGTGAAAAATGTTGCAGAGGGGCTTGTGGCGGCAGGATATCAGCTTGTGATTTTGGGCAGCGGCGAAAAGGATTACGAGGACTTTTTTAACTATCTGTCCTACAAATACCCCGGCAAGGTGGGGGTTAAGATTGGCTTTGACCCAACCTTGGCACGGAAAATTTATGCGGGCAGCGATATGTTCATCATGCCTAGCAAGTCCGAACCTTGCGGCCTTAGTCAGATGATAGCTCTGCGGTACGGCACCATTCCCATCGTCCGTGAGACGGGCGGTTTAAAGGACTCTGTGCGAGACTCTCTGGACGGCATGGGCAACGGATTTACCTTTTCGGGCTATGACAGCACCCAATTATATGACGCTTGTATGCGAGCCTACACAGGTTACAGCGACAAGGCAGGTTGGAAGCTGCTGGTAAAGCGAGCCATGAAAACCGATTGCAGCTGGAAAAACTCCGCAAAGCAATACATTGATATGTACAACGCCTGTTTAAGCTTGTGGTGAAGGGATGTTCCCTTGCGCTGGTTTACGCAGGAGAGCATAGGCGTTAGTAAAATGACATTTGTGTGACCTCGGGGTGGCGGCGTTTACCAAAATAAATGCAAAAAAATAACAGGGGTGATTTTAAAACCGTCCCTGTTATTTGTGTTTATATTTTAGAGCCTTGCCCCTTATTTTGTTCCTCGGTGGTTGTCTCGATAATGTATTTTGGGCGCTGCTTTGTCTCGGAATAAATTTTGCCGATATATTCCCCGATTATCCCAAGGCAAAAAATTTGGATGCCCCCCATCAGGGTCATCACCGTGATAAGGCTTGTCCAGCCGGCAACGGTGTTCCCCATGAGCTTTGACACCACCGCATAGACTAGCGCCACAAGGCTTACCGCCGACATTATAAAGCCTAAATTCGTTATATATCTCAGTGGCTTTACCGACAAACTGGTTATGCCATTGAGGGCAAGGTTCAGCATTTTGGACAAGGGATAGTGGCTCTCCCCTGCTATTCTTTTGTTTCTCTCATAGTACACGCTGGTGGATTTATACCCCACCATGGGCACTGTGCCACGCAAAAACAGGTTGACCTCTTTAAACTGTGCCAAGCCCTCCAATGCCTCACGAGACATCAAGCGGTAGTCGGCGTGGTTGAACACCACATCTGCCCCCATCAGCTTCATAAAATGATAGAACCCCTCGGCGGTGAACCGCTTAAAAAAGCTGTCCGTGTCTCGCTTGGAGCGAACGCCGTACACCACATGGCAGCCATCGTGATACTGCCGCATAAACTCGTCCATGGCGTTAACATCGTCCTGTCCGTCACAGTCGATGGATATGCTCACATCGCACCCATTGTCCTTTGCGTAGATAAGCCCTGCCAAAAGGGCGTTTTGGTGGCCTCGGTTGCGTGTCAAGGTTATCCCCATATATTTTTCGTTTTCCTGTGATAGAGCGGATATTATCTCCCATGTTCTATCCTTAGAGCCGTCATTGACAAACAGAATTTTTGATTTCTCACAGCACAACCCCTGTTTTATAAGGCTGTCCAGCTTTTCCAAAAACATAGGTGCAGTCACGGGCAGCACCTCCTCCTCGTTGTAACAGGGAATGACAATATACAAAATTTTATCCATTATACCTCCCACGAAAAGCCACGGCTTTCTGTGATTTTATTTGTGTTCCATCGCTGATTTAAAAGAGCATTTTTCACTATGTTTAATAGTATAACATTAATATTGCCTATTGTAAATGTCCCCTGCACTTGTTATACTATTAATAATTGCAGCAATACTATAAAGAATAATTGAGGTGTCCTATGTCCATTTTAGCCCAAGCCACCAGCGTCATGAGTTTGTGGCAGATGTATCTTATCGTATGTCCCTTTGTGTTTTTAGCTGGGTTTATCGACTCTGTGGCAGGGGGCGGAGGGCTTATCTCCACGCCGGCTTTCATCTTAACGGGCTTACCCATGCACAATGTTTTGGGGACAAACAAGCTTATGAGCACCTTTGGCACCACTGTGGCGGCGGCTAGGTACATAAAAAGCGGAAAGGTTCACTACAAAACCGCTCTTGTCAGCGCCGCTTTCAGCTTTGTCGGCTCTGCCATGGGCAGCCAGCTCGCCCTTTTAATAGACAGCGCCGCTTTAAAAAAGGCGTTCGTTTTTCTTTTGCCCTTTATCGCCATCTTTGTGCTTTTTAACAAGAACGCCAAGGAGGGCACCCAAAAGCTGTTCGGCACAAAAATGTATGTTGCCTGTGGCTTTATCGGTGTTGTAATCGGAATTTATGATGGAATTATCGGCCCCGGCACGGGCACATTTTTGATTTTCGGGTACACCTCCATCATTGGGTTTGACTATGTTTTGTCCTCGGGCAACGCCAAAATAATCAATCTTGCCTCCAATGTTGCCGCCGTAATCAGCTATCTGTTAGCTGGCAAGGTGATTTGGGCATTGGCACTGCCTGCCGCCGCTTTCAACATGGCAGGGTGCTATCTAGGCAGTGGCTACGCCATCAAGCACGGCGCAGGTGTCATAAAAAAGATGCTCATGGTGGTGCTGGTAGGCATATTTATAAAGCTGTTGATGGATGTATTTTAGCCTTTGATGCCTTTAATTAATTATATTATTCACAAAAATAAAAGCCCCTATTCTCTCGATAGGAGCTTTTATTGTTTTACAATGTAAAATACAAATAAAGATTATTTACAATGGTTGCTATTCCGCTTTTGTGTACTTATAATTATCTAAATTGCCATTTTCCTTTAGATAATCAAAGCGTTTCATAACTTCCTTGTAGGTGTTTTGGGACACACTTGGCAGTTTACCGCCTAAATCCGCACCTGCTGCTTTAAAGCCTTTTTCCACAGCGTCACGGAGAGTGTCAAACTTTGCTGAGTCTCCACCAGACAGTGACATTGCCATGTCCATCAGCTTTGTTGCCATGGCGTCCACGCCCCACACCGGATCATCATCAAAGGAGGAGGGGGAGGTAGGCGAGGATGGAGAGGAACTTTCCGTCTTTTGGGAGGTGGCGGAGGCTAGAATGGATTTCAAATTCGCCATAAAGCTCTTTGAATTTTTATCCGCCGCATCCACCTGACCGTTAAACATCTGGGTCACCATATTGCTATAGCTTTCCATTGTCTGCGCTTTGATTTCCCGCACCTGATCGCTGGACAAGCGTTTAGGCAGCTCCACCTTTGGCGGTGCCGCCGCACTTAAATCCACCTTATCAAGGTTTGGTTTTTTCTCTGCTGCCGCTGCAATTTCCGCACCCTTATCCGCTGGCTTTGTGTTTTTTTGATATACAGCTTGAAGGTTATTTGCTGCATTTATAGAGTTTATATTCATACTTATCACTTCCTTTCATATTTTACATCTTACAGTATATATCGTCACCTGTCCTGAATAACTTAGCTATTTTTAAACCGTTCACCTTTGAGTCAAGCTTTTTTGGCAAAATGTTTTACAAGGTATTTTGGACGGCAAAAAAGGCGACAGCTACAGCCATCGCCCTTTTATAATTTTTATGCTCAGCAAGCCTGTGCAAATTCTCTTTTCGAGAAATTACTTAAGCTCAACCTTTGCGCCAGCGGCCTCAAGTTTTGTCTTGATTTCGTCTGCTTCTGTTTTGCCAACAGCTTCTTTGATGGTCTTAGGAGCATTGTCAACAAGGTCTTTAGACTCTTTAAGGCCAAGGCCTGTAATCTCTTTAACGATTTTGATAACGCCCATCTTTGATGCGCCAGCCTCAGCCAAAACAACATCAAATTCTGTTTTCTCTTCTGCTTCAGGAGCTGCTGCGCCTGCTGCTACAGCTACAGGAGCTGCTGCGGTAACACCGAATTCTTCTTCAATAGCCTTTACCAATTCTGAAAGCTCAAGAACTGTCAAGGTTTTAACTTCTTCAACAAATTTTACGATTTTTTCGCTTGCCATATTAAATTTCCTCCGTTAATAATTAATTTTAATGTGTCGCTTAATGAAAATTAAGCTGGTTGGTTTTCTTTTTGCTCTCTAACAGCATCAATAGCACACGCAAGACCACGAAGGTTGCCTGTAAGAGCTGAAAGCAGCATAGAGAGTAAGCCCTCTCTGTTTGGAAGTGTAGCGATAGCCTTTACGCCTGCCTCATCAAGGATTTCCCCGTCAAGATAGCCTGCCTTGATGGAAAATTTGCCCTTAGATGCTTCGCAGAACTTGTGAATAATTCTTGCTGCTGCAAGTGGATCTTCACTGCTTGCGATAGCCAGTGCGGTAGTGCCTTGAAGTGAGTCGCTGATGCCCTCAATTGGAGTACCCTTAACAGCAATTTTAATCATTGTGTTTTTGATAACTTCGTAATGAACGCCGGCTTCTCTTAAATCTTTACGCAGCTTTGTGTCTTCTATAACGGATATTCCCTTATAGTTGAAAACCACGCCGCTTTGTGAAACGTCGATTTTAGCTTTTATGCTGTCGACTAAGCCTTTTTTCTCTGCTAATATTTTTTCGCTTGCCAATGTTTGTCACCTCTCTTATTATTTTTTAAACAAATAACCTATTCTTCTTTTTGAAAAAAAGAGGCATATAAGTTTGCTTTATGGAAAAACACAAAAGGCTCGCTTTCCTTTTGCAGAAAACAAGCCTTAATAAATAATCAAAATCATTCATTCGCTTTGTTCTCGGCAGGTAGGTATTCACCTTTTATGCGCTTTGCACCTGCTGTCTTAAAACAGCTTTATCATTATAACCTATTTGTAAGCCCTTGTCAATAGCCTTAACGGATATTTTTCGCCATTATCCCTAAATGCCCCGTGGCATATTGTAATAGCGAATAGGCATGACAACCAAAAGATTGCGCCTATTCGCTATTATCTATCGCTTATATCTGATTGACCTGCAAGGGTTATGCACCAAACTTGCCGCCGTTCAATTTTATGCCAGGGCCCATTGTTGTTGCGATTGCCGCTGAGCGGATGTACTGACCTTTAGCTGCTGCTGGCTTTGCTTTAACGATTGCTTCCATAACGGTTGCAATGTTTTCGCTTAGCTTTTCTGTGCCAAAGGATGCTCTGCCAACTGGAACGTGAATGATGTTAGCTTTGTCAAGACGGTACTCAATTTTACCGGCTTTAGCCTCTGTAACAGCCTGACCAACGTTTGGTGTAACGGTGCCAGCCTTAGGGTTAGGCATAAGACCACGAGGGCCTAGCACTCTACCAAGACGGCCAACAAGACCCATCATGTCAGGTGTTGTAATCAACACATCAAAATCCATAAAGTTTTCGTTTTGGATTTTAGCTATCATATCCTCTGCTCCAACAAACTCTGCGCCTGCTGCAATAGCGGCTTTTTCAGCCTCGCCCTTGGCGATAACCATAACTCTAACCTGCTTGCCAGTGCCGTGTGGCAGCACAACTGCACCACGAACCTGCTGGTCTGCGTGACGTGAATCAACGCCCAAACGAACGTGCAATTCAACTGTCTCGTCAAATTTTGCTTTAGCTGTATCTACACAAAGTGTAGCCGCTTCGCCTAAATCATAAAGCTTTGTTTTGTCAACAAGCTTTTTGCTGTCTGTATATTTTTTACCGTGTCTCATTATTATCCTCCTGTGGTCAAACGGAAATTTCCTCCCACTTGTTATGAGTTGTTATTACTCTTCTACTGTAACGCCCATGCTGCGAGCTGTGCCTGCAACCATGCTCATTGCCGCTTCAATGCTACCAGCTGTTAAGTCGGGCATTTTGATTTGTGCAATTTTCTTGACCTGCTCTTTTGTAAGCTGTCCAACTTTAGTCTTGTTAGGAACACCTGATGCTGATTCAAGACCCAATTCTTTTTTGATAAGAACCGGTGCCGGAGGTGTCTTTGTGATAAAGCTGAATGTACGGTCTGCATACACTGTAATAACAACAGGGATAATGTAACCGATATCTTTTTGCGTTCTCTCGTTAAATTCTTTTGTAAAGGACATAATATTTACGCCGTGCTGACCCAGTGCCGGGCCAACCGGTGGTGCTGGTGTCGCTTTGCCAGCTGGAATTTGGAGTTTAATATACCCCGTAACTTTTTGAGCCATTATAAATACCTCCGAAAATTGTGGTAAGCTATCGAGCAGAACTTTTCTGCTCTCCCACGGGCAGCTTTAAACCGCCCTATAAAAATCACTAATGGTGACTCTTACCGTTTTGTTAAATTGGTTTTACCTGTAAAAGCTCTACCTCGGACACAGTCTCCCTGCCGAACATAGATACCTTTACCTTTACTTTGTCATTATCAATATCAATTTCATCCACAATACCGATAAATCCTTGGAGCGGGCCCTGTGTTATCTCCACATTGTCCCCTACCTTGAAATCAATTGTCTGCGTTATTGTCTCCACACCCATTGCGTCCACTTCCTTTTGAGGAAGGGGTGACGGCTTTGAGGAGGATGATCCCACAAACCCTGTTACGCCACGGGTATTACGAACGATGTACCATGTCTCGTCAGTAAGCACCATTTTGACAAAAACATAAGAAGGGAACAACTTGACTTCTGTTTCCTTGCGCTTGCCGTCCTTGACCTCTACCAAAATCTCGCTTGGCACCTTGACATCTTGAATTAAATCGTGCAAACGGCGATTTTCGATAACTGCCTCAAGGCTTTTAGCTACCTTGTTTTCATAGCCTGAGTATGTGTGTGCCACATACCATTTTGCTTCTTGACTATTCGTCTGTGACATAGTTTACCCTCCGCTTTTTCCTTATACGTTCTGGTAAATAAGCTTAACCACAAGCCCAAGGCTAGTGTCTAAGCCATAGATAAACACCGCCGCAACCAGCGTTACAGCAATAACTATAAGGGTGTTGTTGATAATCTGGCTTTTGGTAGGCCATACAATCTTTTTCATCTCGGCTTTTATCTCTCTGCAATACTGACCGATTCCCTTGAAAAAGTTCTTGATAGAGCCAAAAAAGCCAACCTTTTCTTTCTTGTCTGCCATCATCTAATCTCCCTTATTTTGTTTCTCTGTGAAGAGTGTGTTTTTTGCAAAAACGACAGTACTTGTTTAATTCTACTCTGTCAGGAGTATTCTTTTTGTTCTTCATCGTGTCATAGTTGCGTTGTTTACATTCTGTGCATGCAAGTGTAATTCTAACTCTCATTATCGGCACCTCCGTTAAAGTCAGCCTCCCTCTTTGCCCGCAAAAATTTTTTGCATAAAAAAATGACCTGCAATAGAGGTACAATTAATATAACACAACCATGGCGGTAAAGTCAATGAAAATTTTTAAAAAGGGGTTTTTTTTAAGTGTAATATATGATATTATAGATTAATATAAATTAATAATGGATAATTCTGTCTTACATATAATAACTAGGCAGTAAAAGTGGGGGTAAACTATGGCAAAGATTAAAGTATGTGTGATTTTCGGCGGTGCTTCCAGCGAGCACGAGGTAAGCCTTATGAGTGCAAAGAGCATTATTGACAACATTTCCACCGATAAATACGAGGTGGTTAAGGTGGGGATTACAAAAAAGGGGCGTTGGCTGTTTTTCCCCGGCTCTACCGACGAGATAATAACGGATATCTGGCATGAGCACGCCGACTGTGTGCCCTGTCTAATCAGCCCCGACCGCACCACAAAGGGGCTTATAAAAATTTGCGACGGTCAAGTCATCTTTGAGAAAATTGACGTGGTGCTGCCGGTGCTCCATGGGAAAAATGGTGAGGACGGCACCATCCAAGGGCTTTTAGAGCTGTCGGGAATACCCTACTGCGGCTGCGGAATTTTTTCCTCTGCGGTGTGTATGGATAAGGTTTTTGCCAATATTATCTTTGATAAATTGGGCATAGAGCGGTGCAAATGGGACTATATGCGTGCCTGTGACAGCGATAAGCTTGAGGAATTTGAGACAGAGCTGTGTGAAAAATTAGGCTATCCTATGTTTGTAAAGCCCTCTCGCAGTGGCTCTTCTGTTGGCATTTCCCGAGTTTCCAACAAGGAGGAATTAAAATCCGCCGTGAATTTAGCACTAGCCCACGACACCAAGGTTGTGTTTGAGGAATATGTTGACGGTCAAGAGGTGGAGTGTGCCGTCTTTGGCAACATCCCCTCTCTGCAAGCCAGTGACGTTGGGGAAATCGGCGCTTCCGCCGCCTTTTATGACTACGATGACAAGTATAAATCCGGCACCAGCAAGACCTACATACCCGCTCATCTGGACAAGGATGTCCGTGAAAAAATCCGTGTCATTGCAAAGCAGGCGTACACCGCCCTTGACTGTGCAGGGCTTGCTCGGGTAGACTTTTTTGTGGAGCGGAGCACCGGGAGAATTTTGATGAACGAAATTAACACTCTGCCGGGCTTTACCACCATAAGTATGTTCCCAAAGCTTATGCAGCACACGGGAATGAGCTACTCGGCACTGGTGGACGGCATAATTCAGCTTGGTTTAAGGGACGCTGACGATGAATAATAAAGCGATTGGAATATTCGACTCGGGGGTGGGTGGACTTAGCTGTGTAAAGGAGCTGCTGTGCTGTCTGCCCGGGGAGGACATTAAATATTTAGGGGACACGTTGCGTATGCCCTATGGGGTTAAAACCATTGAGGAGCTGCGAGAATTTGCCAAGAATAATGTGGCTTTTTTACAGCGCAGAGATGTAAAATTGGTGGCTGCTGCCTGCGGCACCGTGTCCAGCAATGTGGCTAGGGAGGATATGGATAATCTGTCTGTGCCCTTTGTGGACGTGATACACCCCACCGTCACCGCCGCTCTGTACGCCAGCAAATCAAGGAGAATAGGCATCATTGCTACTCCGGCTACAGTTAGAGCCCAGAGCATTGAAAACCGTTTAAAGGCGCAGGACAGCCGTGTGCAGGTCATAAGCGTGGGCTGTCCCAGCTTTGTTCCCCTGATTGAGGAGGGACACATTGATGACGAGGAGATAATCGCCGCCGCACGGGAATATCTTGCCCCCATAAAAGGCTTTGGGGTGGATGTTTTAATTTTAGGGTGTACCCACTATCCTATAATTTCCTCTATTATAATGAATATAATGGGAGATGGGGTAGCTTTGGTGGATTCCGGCAAGGAGACTGCCTTTGAGATAAAGCGAGTGTTAGAGAGCTGCGATATAGCCTGCGGTAAATCGACAGGTGGCAGTGCCGAATATTTTGTCACCGCAAGACCCGACGCCTTTGATGGGGTGGCAAAGATTTTTTTAGGGGAAGATGAGCGTGTTCACTCACAGCTTACTGCCATTGAGGATTGATAAATGAAAGAGAATTTTTTGATACATATAGAGGGCACCATCGTTGCAGATGATGTAAAGGACGTGGTGGATCTTACCACCGTTGGGTCTTTTTACGAGAAGGACAGCAAGTTTTACATCTGCTACAACGAGAGCAGCGCCACTGGCTTTGACGGCAGCATGACCACCGTCAAGGTGTGGGAGAGGGGCGCTAGCATAACTAGGTATGGCAAGCATCGCTCCTGTCTCATAATCGAGGAGGGCGCTACAAATATCTGCAACTATGACACCCCAGCAGGTAGCATTATGCTGGACATAAACGGCGTGGGGGTAAAGAGCAAGCTAGGGGCAAAGGGCGGAGATTTAAACCTATCTTACAGTTTAAGCGGCAGTGGAATGTTAATCAGTGACAATACCATCAACATAAATGTTAAGGAGATGTAAAAATAATGGAGCTTTTAAATTTTGACGGTGTCAGCCTTGCAAAGCAGCAGGTGGGTGACATTATAAATTCAGCGCTGGCGGCAGCTATGGCAAAGGGGGCTTTAAAGTCCGGCGAAATCAAGCCTTTTGTGGTGGAGATACCCCAAGACTTGAAAAATGGGGACTATTCCTCCAACGTGGCAATGGTTAACACCAAGGTTTTCGGGCAAAATCCAAGGGTTATCGCAACGGCAATAATGGATAATTTGAATTTTAGCGGAACTTTTTTTAACCGAGCGGAGCTTGCAGGCCCCGGCTTTTTAAACTTTTATCTAAGCGGCGAGTTTTTCACCACGGTGGTAAATGCGGTTTTGTTTGGCAAGGACAATTATGGCAGAACCAATGTTGGGGGCGGCAAGCGGTACAATGTTGAATTTGTGTCGGCAAACCCAACAGGGCCTATGCACCTTGGCAACGCTCGTGGGGGGGCTTTGGGGGACATTTTGGCGGAGGTTTTGTCCTGGAGCGGCTATGACGTGACAAGAGAATTTTTGGTGAACGATGCGGGCAACCAGATTGAAAAATTTGGGTTAAGCTTGGAAGCTCGATATATGCAGCTTTTTAACCCCGACTATCCCTTTGAGGACAGCTTTTATCAAGGGGCGGATATCATCGCTCGTGCGGTGGAATTTCGGGAATTACAGGGGGACAGCTTTGTAAATAAGACGGTGGAGGAGCGAAAAACTGCCCTTGTAGAGTATGCTCTGCCTAGAAATATCGCCGCTATGAAGGAGCACCTTGACAAGTACCGCATAAAATATGATGTTTGGTTTTCCGAGCAGGAGATGCGAGACAGCGGCAAGGTGGACGCCGCTTTAAAGACCTTGGAGGAAAACGGGTACACCTATGAAAAGGACGGTGCCATCTGGTACAAGGCGACGGAATTTGGGGAGGAAAAGGACGAAGTTTTGGTGCGTCAAAACGGAATATCCACCTATTTTGCCGCCGACATCGCCTACCATTATGACAAGCTGGTGACGAGGAAATTCGACAAAGCCATCGACGTTTGGGGGGCTGACCACCACGGTCATGTGGCGAGAATGAAATCGGCAATGGTGGCTTTAGGGCTTAGCAGAGACAGCCTTGACGTGGTGCTAATGCAGCTTGTAAAGCTTATGCGTGACGGCGAGGAGGTTCGTATGTCCAAGCGTACAGGCAAAGCGATTACACTTGTAGATTTGCTGGAGGAAGTGCCGATAGATGCGGCGAGATTTTTCTTTAATATGCGTGAGCCTAACACCCATTTGGTTTTCGACTTAGACCTTGCGGTGCAGGAGAACAGCGAAAATCCAGTGTACTATGTCCAGTATGCACACGCCAGAATTTGCAGCATTTTAAGGCAATTAAAGGAGGAGGGCTTGGTAGCCGAGGGGATAGAAAGCAGCGATTTTTCACTGTTGACCGACCCCAGCGAAATTGAGCTAATTCGCACCCTGTCCTATATGCCAAGTGAAATTGTGGCGGCAGGCAGAGCCTATGACCCCTCAAAAATGCCGAAATATGCCATAAGCTTGGCCACCCAGTTCCACCGTTTTTATACCTCCTGCCATGTTAAGGGCGAGGAGCCGGAGCTGTCAAAGGCAAGGCTTGGGCTGTGCGTTGCCACGAAATACGCCATCTCCAACTGCCTAAGAATTATGAATATAACGGTGCCGGAAAAGATGTAGCCCAGCACAAATAAAGGCAAGCCGAAATATCAGTTTTCGGCTTGCCCTCGTTTTTGCAAAAGCGGTGGGGTGGGGGTTTATTCCAGTTGGATATAGCTTTCGCTATATAGCGTTTGCTATTATATTGGGGTATGGATTTAACAAAAATGGCTGTTGGAGGTCGATGCTTTGAATACGATAAAATTTGGGATAAAACAAATTATCCCCTTTGCTTTTTCCTATATATTTGTGGGGCTTGCCTATGGCGTTTTGGTAAGCGAGGCAGGCTATTCCCCTATTTGGGCGGTGTTTTCCGGTCTGTTTATCTACGCAGGTTCCATGCAAATTGTTATGATAGCCCTTATGAAATCTGGTGCATCATTGTTTATGCTTGCCATAATGACCCTGTTTATCAACGGCAGACATATGTTTTACGGCATTGGCTTTATTGAAAAATTCCGAAAAATCGTAGGCTGGCGGTACCCCTATATGGCGCTGACCATGACGGACGAAACCTACTGTGTGCTGTGCAATTTAAAGTATGACGAGGGCATAAAGGAGGAGGACGCCGATTTTTGTATACTGTTTTTAAGCCATATGCTACTGGTTGCAAGCTGCCTTGTCGGAGCATTAATCGGGAAATACCTCTCCGTTGACATGGCAGGGATTGACTTTTCCGCAACGGCATTTTTCCTTGTGGTGGTGGTCAATCAGTGGCGGCAATTCCCCAGCCATCTGCCAGCTGTTGCCGGAGGGCTTTCCGCCATAATATTTTACCTTTTACTGGGCAAGGACAGCTTTATTCTGCCCGCTCTCGCTGTTAGCGTGGTGGTGCTTTTGCTGCTTAAAGGGCGTGTGGAAGGGCAATCGGAGGTTGTGGACAGATGAATATTTCTTTAATCGCCCTTTCAATATTTACGGTGGCGGCGGTGACGGCTTTCACACGTGGAGCGCCCTATCTGCTTTTTGGCAGAAGGGAAACGTTGCCCCGCTGGGTCACCTATCTTGGCACCTATCTGCCATGCGCCATCATGGTTATTCTTGTGGTGTACTGTCTGCGTGGAGCGTTTCCACTGGCTCTATCCTCCCAAAGCGCCGCTCAGATTATTGCCGCCTTGGTGGTGGTGGCGGTGCAGCTTTTAAAAAAGAACACCATACTGAGCATCTTTTTGGGCACCGCCTGTTACATGATTTTAATTCGCACCCTGTTTATTGCCTAGCGCTATTTCTTGCATAGCGCTGTTTATTGCCTAGCGCTATTTATTGCCTAGTGCTAAACTATTTGCCCTGCCTGCCGATATTAATAGTAGGTTATTTCTAGCTTACAGGAGGACATGAACATGAAGATAGACAGCGTGAATTTACAAAGCAGCATTGCAGACATTATAAAACAAAACAGCAAAAACATTCCCACTCCCTCCACTAAAAAAGCGCCGCCTATGCCCAAGGAGGAGGAGCCACGATATGACTCTGTGTCCTTTGGCAGTGAAAAATCGGATATGTTCAGCGACATTACCAAGGCGGATGAGCTTGCGAAAAAATATGCTCGTGGGGACGTTCTCACCGAGGCGGAGCTTAAATTTTTGGAGGAAAAGAACCCTGAACTATTCCGCCAAGCGGTGAACGCCAAAAAACACGCCACCGAATTAAAGCGGCAGATGAGGGCGGCAAAAACTCCACAGCAGGCACGGGACATTGCACTTTCCGCCAGCGGAATGGCATTTAGCATGGCAAAATACAACCCAGGGCAGGCGGCAATCTATCTTGAAGCCATAAATAAAGCCATCTCTGACTACAACAGCGGCAAGCAGGACGGCGAGGACGGCGGCAGCGAGATTATCGCACTGGCAGGCAAGCTGAAATAGGCGAGTGTGGTCTTTTGATTTTTGACTTTTGACAAAATATCGCCACAACAAAATGGAGACGGAAGATAAAACTTCCGTCTCCATTATTTTTAATTTTTACCCTATGCCAGTAATCGGTCTTGGGCGTCTTGGGCGTCTTGGGCGTCTTGGGCGTCTTGGGCGTCTTTGGTATCTTTTACCTCTTTGGCATCTTGGGGCTTTTCAGCTTCTGTTGCCTGTGCCTTCAGCTCTTTTTTAGGCAAAATGCTCTGTATAATATCCTCTATATATTCCCTCATGTCGGCTTTTTCCAGCTTTAGCACCTCTGCCAATTCGCCGTACAAAACATCCTCTGTTTGGCGTATAAAGTTTTTGTCCACCTTGGCTATTCTCTTGCCCATGGGGGTAAATGCCTGTGGCTTTACATATATAGTTTTTATGAATGGGATTAAATCCTCACATCCATTTTCTTGGAAAAGCGTTTCATATTCCTCGTTGCAGCTTTCCTCGTCCTCCCCTGTGTATATATTGTCGGGCATTGTGGGTATCTGCCTTATAACTTCGTCTGCCACCTTGGGGGAAATCACATAGCGCATTGTTTTATCCGTGTCCTCGGGGATGTATATAACCCCTTGGCTGTAGCGAGGTCTGAGGGTGTAATATGACTTGCCGGAGCTGCGACCTGACAGCTTGATAGGGCCAATATCCTCAATGGTACACACCCCGCTGCCGCTATAAACGATTATTTCTCCGATTTTAAACATAAATATTCCACACTCCATTCATTGTTTGCTGGGCACTGTCGGCGTATCTGCGACACAAAATAGAGCATTTTTTGCCCTATGCCAAGCAAAGCGTGCAGTATAACACCCGGAATTACGTTTGTTAAACTACACGCTGTATATATAGTATACCACACTTTTGCCCTTAATGTAATGCCAAGATGAAACTTTGTTAAAAAGCAACAAATAAAACCTTTATCTGCCGTAAAATTTAACTCTTTTCCATGGCTAATTGGATGCTTTACACAAATTTGCTGTGGAAAAATTCAATAACGCCCCACTGTTAGTGCCGTATTAAGCCATGTTACAGGACAATCAGCTGCTTTGTGATGGAGGTAAAATTGTCGGCTCCCATCTCGTTTATTCCCAGCATATCCTCAATTCTTATTCCAAACCTTCCGGGGATATATATGCCCGGCTCGATGGTAACCACATTGCCTGTGCGCAGTATGTCGGTGCTGTTTGGGGCTAGCCGTGGGGCATCATGTATGTCCATACCCACCCCATGACCCAGTGAGTGTACAAACATTCCCTTGTACCCACCGCCGTCAATTATTCCCCGTGCCACTGCGTCAATGTCTCCTGCCACCGCCCCGTCACGAAGCTGTTTTATCCCCTGCTCGTTTGCTTTTTTTACCACCTCATACGCCGCTTTAAACTCTTGGGAGGGTTCACCCACACAAAAGGTTCGGGTCATGTCGGAATAATATCCCTTGTAAATCGCCCCAAAATCCAAGAGTATGTTGTCCCCCTTTTGGATTTTTTTGTCCGTTGCGCCGCCGTGAACAAGGCTTGAATTTTCGCCGCTTACACAGCAAATTCCAAACTCTCCATTGTCCGAGCCATTTTTTAAAAGTAGCTGAGTCAGCTTTGCGGCAATTTCCTTTTCCGACATTCCCACCCTCACCTTGGTGAGTAGCTTATTAAAGCTCGCCTCTCCAATCTGCTGTGCCGTGCGAATGTTTTTAATCTCCTCGTCGCTTTTTACGCTGCGGATGGCTCGCAATTTCTGGCTTATGGGGACAATTTTTTCAGCACAGCCAATCTCTTTGAGGGCGCAAAAAATGTCCATTGTTATGTAATCCGTCTCCAGCGCTGCCGAGGTAAATCCCTCCGCCTTGGCGATTTTAGCCAGCACTGCATAGATGTCATCCGTCACCAGCACCTCAAAATCTACGGGCAGGAGATTTTTTGCGCATATCTCCCCATATCTGCCATCGGTCAAAAGGATTTTTCTGCCCGTTGCTGTGAGCACCGCCATGCTGTCCTCTAGCTTTATGCCTGTGAGATAGCGAAGATTTAGAGGGCTTTTTATAATGCACACATCCGCACCACAACTTGTAAAGCTTTGGGTTATCCTCTCGGTTTTAGCGATAACCTCCATACCATCATTTATAAATTGCCTGTATTCCTTCAATCTTGTTGTCATAATCACCTCTCCTTGTCCGCCGCATAATGCCGCTGAATGTTCGAAAAGCTTACAGCCGCACCGTGCCGCTGAATGTGCGAAAAGTTTGCAGCCACACCGTTTTTAGCCTATTAAAACCAAGCTTTCTAGCCTGTTTGATAGAAATTCCGCCCCATTTTCCGTGACGAGAATGTCCTCCTCCAATAGTACCGAATATCCGTCCACCTCAAATATTGTTGGCTCTAAGGTGAACGCCATACCCTTTTCTATGGTCATTTCACTGGCGGATTTATATCTGTCCCACAGAGGTGCAAAGAGCGCTCCCCCATCATGGCAGTACCGTCCGATTTGGTGTCCTGTGGCGTGGGTGGTTTCCGGCAGCCCATTTTCTATATAGTAGTCTCGTGCCGCTTTGTCCACAAGATAGCCCTGCACCCCTGGCTTTACGCAGTTAAAGGCTCGGGTTATGCCCTCATATGCCGCTGCAAAAATCTCCTTAAACCGCTGTGGGGCATCACTTTCCCCGTCCTTTAAAAGATAGGCGGTGCGTGAAATGTCCGACACATAGCCGTTGTATTCCACCCCAAAATCCATTATTAGATAATCGCCCTTGTTTATAATTCTGTCCTTGCTGGGGGCACGGTGGGCGATGTTGCCCGTCATGACAATAGGCATCTCCAAGGTTTTGGTGATGTTGTCGCTTACCTTGTGCTCCTTCATCCCCTTTACAAACAGGTTGCCCACGTCATACTCGCTCATGCCCGGCTTGATGGCGGCAAAAACCTCCGTGAAAATCTCCTGTGTTATCTCAATCGCTTTTTTTATGTTGGCGATTTCGCCGTCACTTTTTACACTTCTGATTTTGCTTAGCATATTTTGGCTAGAGACAAAGCGGCGTGTATAATCGCCATCCAAATTGTCCAGCATCCAGCGGTATCTGCCCACCGTCAAGCCGTCACACAGATTGTCGTCCTCGCTATAGTCGATGGCGATTTTATTGGGGTTGTACTTTACAAGCAGCTTTTCAAGCTCCTCTGCCGGGCTTTGATTGTACACCAAAACCTCGTTAAACAGCCCTGTCTCCTCGCTCTCCTGAGCATCTATGCTGCTGCATATGGCATAGCGTGTGCCGTCTTTGTTTATGACAAAAAATGTTCTGCCCACGGTTTTTATCCCCATGAGCAATTCTGTCGCCACATCGCTGCCCTCGCTTGAAAAAATCAGCCACATATCTATATCTTCCGCCTTTAGATAGGCTGCCGCCTGTCCCAGTTTTTCTTCATAAAGTTCTTTCATAGCCTCTCCTTTTTTAATCAAAACAAATTTCGTTTATCGCACTGTAGATTACGTTTGTGCCATAGATAAGGCTGTTTACAGTTATACATTCATCCACACCGTGAACCTTTTTCAGCACCTCACCAAAGGGCAAATCTTCCAGCATAGGGGAAAAGCCATAGACATTTTCCCTCACAAAACGTCCGTCAGTTCTCCCTAAGGCAAGCATAGGCAAAAACTGTGAGCCGGGGTCAAATTTATCCGCCTTGTCGATGAGATTATCCACAAAATCTGAATTTAGGGTGCTCTCAAAGCCCTCCTCAAAGCTATCCAAGTTAAAGCCTGCATTGGTTCCCTTTAAAAGCCTTAGATATATTTCGTAGATAACCTCCTTGGTTATGCCGGGGATAAATTTAAAGCCGGTTTTTATAACTGCATCCTCATTTATGTTTTCTTGGGTATAGCTTACATCAAAGGCGGCAATTTGTAAATCGTGCTTTGTGGAATATTCCCAAAGATTTTTCAGCGTATTACATTCAAAATCCTGCTCTTGGGTTTTTTCCTTAAAGCTCTGGGTAACCTTGCACAGTGTTTCGTCACTTTTGTAGGCGGAAAGCGCATTTATAGCCGATAGCATACCATAGGAGGAATGGGTTTTAACATCAAAAATATTAAACTCCTCCGACTTGTAGGCTGTCACCCCCACCGCTGCATCCCCCTTTTCGCCGCAGGTGCAGGTGCGGAATTTCTTGCCGTTTGTCAGTATGACAAATCCGCCCCCCTCGCTTATGGTAAATGCACCTGTGGGTATCAGCTCCGGATGCTCCTCCCGCAAAAATTTCATTCCGCAGTGAGAGCCGCTCTCCTCGTCAGCGCTTGCCACCAGCACTATGTCACGGTTAAAGCTTTTCCCTTGGCGCACAAGCTTTAGCATCGCCATAATTTCCATGGCGGTAAGGTGCTTTGTATCGAGAGCGCCACGAGCCCATATCACGCCGTTTTCGTCCTCGTGAGCAGAAAATGGCGGATAGCGCCACTCCCCTTGAGGGGGCACAACATCTACGTGAGACAGCAATAGGATTGGGGGCTTTGCTCCCCCCTTGATGGTGGCTATGAGGTTTTGGCGGTTTTCTTCCTTTGCCACCCTTTGGATTTTTATATCTTCCTTTTGGAAAAGCTCTTGGATGTACTGGACAACCAGCGTTTCGTCCCCTTGGGGCTGCACGGATTCTATCCTAAGCAAATCCTTTAAAATTTGTTTTACTTCATTTTGTTCCTGTATATTGAGCATATTGTGCCCCCTTAACCTTGAATTAGGTAGAGCTGTGTCTGGCGGCGGGAAAGAATTTCGGCGCCCTTTGGTGTTATGACAACATTCTCCTCCACCAGCATACAGGGCAGTCCATCGTCCTGAATGACCGTTGGCTCGATAGCGTACACTTCGTTTATCTGAATGGGACGGTAGATGGCTTTGTTAACCTTGGCACGAATTGGCCCTAGTGACGTGCCCGAATCGTGGCAGGCACGGCCGATAGGATGACCCACCGAATGGCGCACCGTTGGAAATCCGCCCTCCTCCACTGTTTTTCTGCCAACCGCATCCACCTCATGGCCTAATCTGCCCTCACCTATAAAGTTTATGGTGTTGGAGATGGCTTTAAAAGCGGTGTCAAAGGCGTGTTGAATGTCCTGCGGTGGCTGTTTTTCCTCGGGCTTTAATATGTAAGCGGTTCTCGCTATGTCCGAGATGTAGCCTTTATAGTTAACGCTGAAATCCATTATTACAATATCGCCGGGGATGGTTTTTGTGTCCCCGGGTCCACGGTGTCCCAGCCCTGCACGGACGATACACACAATTGGGTAGGAATAGGCAGCGCCCAAGCCATTGATAACGTCACGTTTTTTCATGCAGTCAACAAAGATATCCCCTATCTCCTTTTCGCTCATGCCGCAGCGCACCCTTGTCCACACCTCGTCATATATATCATTGGTGATTTGAATGGACTGTCTCAGCAGCTTTATTTCGGTAGGTGTTTTCACGCTTCTCATTTCACGGATAAGCCCCTCTGCCGACACTTCCACCCTTGCAAGAGTCTCTTTGCCTATCATTTTCTCTAGTTTTAAATACAGCCCTAATGTCAAGCCGTCACTCACCGTGTCATTTTCCGAAAAATCCAGTGCCACCTTATTGGGGTTCAGCCTTTCAAAATATGGGACAAACTTTTCTGCCAAGGATTTTTCATAGGTTATTATCTCGCTGAACAATCCCCCCTCCAGATAGTTTCCGCTGTCGGCTTTGGAGGCTATAACGGCGTGTTTACCGCTCTTGTTTAAGAAAATTGCCGTCTCCCCCACCGTGTCAACCCCCACTAGAAATGGGACGATGCTGTCGCTGCGCTCCCTTGATATAATCAGCATTGTGTCTATGTCCTGCGCTGTTAGCATACCTTCAAGCTGCGCTAATTTCTCCTTAGGAATTATATATTTTTCCATCTTTCTACCCCTCTACTTCTATCGTTACCTTGGCGGTATTCTTGGTGCATATCGCCTTTACATTCTGCAAAAATGCCTCCATATCCCACAGCGGCTTTGTGTAAACGGAAAGATACACCTCCGTGTCGTTTTCGCATTTACTCCTATGTCCACCCACAATCCTGTCGATAAAGAACAGATTGTTTTTCATGAAAAACTTTATCTCCTCATCCTCGGTAAGCCCGATGACTCGCTGTTCTGTCGCCGTGTTTTGAAGGGGCAGATTTATGTCAATAATCTCCTTTGCGGCGGCGGTGCAATCGTTAAGATACCCCGAAAAGCTATAGTATGGGTTTTGCTCCTTTCGCTTTTCCTTGTAAATTTTTATCGTTACCTTTTTTCTGCCAAATACCTTGTAGTTTTCCTTTATGTAGCCCACAAGCTCCTGCTTGTCCTTTATGGGGGGCAGGGAAAACGCTTTTATAAGATTTTCCATCTATCCAAAACTTTCCTTTCCAAGGAAAAAAAGGCGACTTGTGCCGTCGCCCTTTTCCATCTATTTGTTAATCTCTTCAACGTAATGGCAGGCGACAAAATGTCCCTCTCCCATCTCCTTCAATTGTGGCTGTGTTTTAAAGCACTCGTCCTTTGCATATAGACAACGTGGGGCAAATCGACAGCCCGGTTTTGGATTTATGGGGGATGAAATTTCTCCCTTTAGGAGTATTCTCTCGGTTTTCTCTCCCACCTTTGCTCTTGGAATTGCAGACAGCAGCGCTTTGGTGTAGGGATGAAGCTGATTTTTAAACAGTTCCTTGGAGGAGCATTTTTCCACCATATTTCCAAGGTACATAACGCATATCTCATCGGAGATGTGCTTTACCACGGAAAGATTGTGGGTGATAAAGATGTATGTCAGCCCTCTTTCCTTCTGCAAGTCCTGCATAAGGTTTAAAATTTGCGCCTGTATTGAAACGTCCAGAGCGGAAACCGGCTCGTCACATACGATAAATTCCGGATTTAATGCAAGCGCTCTTGCTATTCCAATACGCTGTCTGCGTCCGCCGTCCAGCTCGTGGGGGTAGGAATTTTTTACACGCTCTGCCAGCCCCACGGTTTTCATCAAGTCATCGACCTTTGCTTCATATTCCTCTTTGGTGGCGCACACCTTGTATATCTTCAGCGGCTCACCTATTATATCACATACCCTCATTCTCGGGTTTATTGAGGAATATGGGTCTTGGAATATCATCTGCATATGCTTGCGAGCTTCATTTAATTCGCTCTTGGAAAGGTTGGTTATGTCCTTGCCATCAAAATAAATTTCACCCTCGGTGGAGTCTAAAAGATGGAGTATAACACGGCCTAAGGTGGATTTTCCACAGCCTGATTCTCCAACAACCCCTAGAGTTTTCCCCTTTTCCAGAGTGAAGGACACGCCGTCCACTGCGTGGAGCATACCACGGGGAGTTTTAAAATATTTTTTTAAGTCCTTTACTTCCAATAGATCTGACATTACTGTATTCCTCCCTTTTCTTCCAATATGCAGCGAATAAAGTGGGTATCGGATAGCTTTGTCTCTTGAGGCTGACAAGCTAGGCAGGCGTCTGTGCAGTGAGGACATCTGGGAGCAAAAGCGCAGCCCTTTGGCAGATTAGAGGGGTCGGGCATAAGCCCTTGGATAGGGGTAAGCCGCTCCTTGTCATCGTCCAAGTCCGGTATCGAGCCAAACAGTCCGATGGTGTAAGGGTGGCGTGGGTTTGCATATATCTCCTCAATTGTGCCCCGCTCTACAATTCTGCCGGCGTACATTATGGCAACCTTGTCGCACACCTCTGCCACCACGCCTAAGTCATGGGTGATGAGCAGCATGGAGGTGTTGAACTCTTTTTTAAGGCTTTTCATCAAGTCCAAAACCTGTGCCTGTATGGTCACGTCCAGTGCTGTTGTCGGCTCGTCCGCTATTATTAAATTAGGGTTACAGGCTAGGGATATGGCGATTACCACACGCTGTTTCATGCCGCCGGAAAACTGGTGAGGGTACTCGCTGTACCTGTCTCCGGGTATTCCAACCAGCTCTAGCATCTCCTGTGCTTTCACCGTCGCCTGTGCCGCAGAGCATTTTTCATGAAGCTGAACCACCTCGGCAATCTGGTCACCCACCGTCAAGATAGGGTTTAAGCTGGTCATAGGGTCTTGGAATATCATAGATATTTTATTGCCACGGATGTGCCGCATATCCTTTATGGGCTTTTTTAACAAGTCCTCGCCCTCAAAGATAATTTCCCCCTGCTTTATCTGTCCCACAGGCTCGGTGATAAGGCGCAGAATACCCAGTGCTGTGGTGGTTTTGCCGGCACCTGTCTCCCCCACCAGTCCCAAGGTTTCCCCATGGCTCAAGGATAGAGTAACGTCATTTACCGCTTCCACCGTGCTCGCCTTTGTCACATAATTTATTGTAAGGTTTTTTATTTCTAAAATGTTATCATTCATTCTTTTACCCCTTAATCTCTCAAACGTGGGTCGATGGCATCACGCAGACCATCACCGACGACGTTGAGTGCGTAAACTGTCAGCATAATAAATACGCCCGGGAACATTGCCATCCACCAGCAGTCACGGAGATATCCACGAGCTGCCGATAGCATTGCGCCCCATTCCGGTGTGGGCAGCTGTATGCCAAGACCAAGGAATGAAAGGGACGCCGCCGATAGAATTGCCCCCGCTATGCCTAGGGTTGCCTGAACGATGATAGGTGCCATTGCGTTTGGAATTATGTGGCGGACAATTATCCTGTAGTCACTGGCGCCAATGCTCTTTGCCGCCTCCACAAACTCCGTTTCCTTTACCGTCATAACGCTGGCACGCACAATTCTCGCATACCCCGGCACACTGCCTATACCTATTGCAATCATCATCTTTCCAAGTCCCGGCCCTAAAGCCGCTGCGATGGCTATTGCCAAAAGCATACCTGGAATTGCCATTAATATATCCATAAAACGCATGATTATATTGTCGGCGGTCTTGCCATAAAAGGCAGCTATCGCCCCTAGCGCTCCGCCCACTAATGCGGCGATGCCCACGGAGATTAATCCTACCTGTAGGGAAATTCTTGAACCGAAAACTATTCTTGAGAAAACGTCTCTGCCAAAATTGTCTGTACCCATTATATGCTCTGCGCTAGGGCCTTGCAATTTCATGGCGAGGTTTTGCTCGTCTATTCCATAGGGCGCTATAAGGGGGGCAAATATTGCCATCACTATAAGCAGAACTATTACCACAATACCGAACACGGCAACCTTATTTTGTACAAGCCGTTCCCATATCTCTCTCCATGGACCTTTTACCGTGTAGCCGACCTTTTGTTTTGTTTTTCCAGCCATTATTTACACCGCCTTACTTGAAGATTTGTACTGTGATTTAATACGAGGGTCGATAAAGCTATAGATTATGTCCACCAATAAATTCATAAAGCTGAACACGAAAGCTAAAAATAATACGCTGCCCAAAACAACGGGGAAGTCACGGGTTTTTATTGAATCTATCATGTACTTGCCAAGACCCGGAATTGCGAAAACGCTCTCCATAAGCACCGAGCCGCCCAGCATAAATCCAAACTGCATTCCCACAACGGTAACCACAGGGATGAGGGCATTTTTAAGGGCGTGTTTCATTATTACCACAAATTCTGTCTGCCCCTTTGCACGAGCTGTCCTGATATAATCCTGCCTTATTACCTCTAGCATACTGGAACGGGTCATTCTCATAATGCTCGCCGCCGAGGAGGTGCCCAAGGTTACAGAGGGCAATATCCAGTACAGCGGCCCATAGCTGCCCGATGCCGGCAGCCAGCCCAGCCACACAGAGAACACTATTATTCCCATTAGCCCCTGCCAGAAGTTTGGCATGGAAACCCCCACTAGGCTTATTGCCGTGGCGGCGTTGTCAAACCAAGAATACTGCCTTGTGGCGGAGATTATGCCCGCCGAAATGCCAAGCCCCACAGATATTAGGGAGCTTAACAGCGCTAGGGTTACGGTTTTTGGAAACCTTTCCAAAATTTCCGTCATAACGGGGCGGCGAGTAAGATAGCTAGTGCCAAGGTCGCCGTGGAACACAATTCCACCCACGTATGCCCCCAGCCTTTCAATATAGCTGTCATTAAGCCCCAATTCCTCTCGCAGACTGTCAACGTCTGCTTGCTTTGCCGTCTCGCCCAGTATAAGCTTTGCCGGATCGCCCGGGGTGATGTACATAAGGGAAAACACAATAATTGTTACCCCAAGTAAAACCGGAATCATCATTGCAAGTCTTTTTAGTATGTACTTATACAAAATACTCACCTCAAATTTCTTTTAAAATATATATTAAGTGGGACATTTTTCCCACTAATACTCGAACTTTATTGCTCTGCCATAAAATTTATTTCCCGCTTTTAATCGCTTTTAAAAATATTCATTATTTATATAGGCATTTCCGTGGCCGCTGCTCTACTGTGTGCGACCACGGATGGAATGTGTCCTTTTAAGGTGGCATATTCCGCTGCCCAATATAAAATTAACCTTTGTTTATTGCCTATTCAAATGTGATTTCGTTTAGGAAGAAACGGTTTGCTGCTGTAACCTTTGCACCTTTAACATTGTTTCTTGTGGCATAAACTTCCTCGCCCTGCTGCAAGAAGATGATTGGTGCGTCCTCTGCGATAATTTTTTGTGCCTCTGAATATAGCTCTTTACGTTTTGTAGCGTCCTGCTCTGTCTTTGCTTTTATAAGCAAGTCATCAACCTTAGGATCGTTGTAGAAGGTTGTGTTTGTCCAGCTTGGTGAAGTTGACAGGAAGGGTTGAAGGCCATAATCTGCGTCCCCTGAGGTGGTTGTCCAGCCAAGGATAAATATGTCCAAGCTGCCCTCAACAACCTTGTCAAGATATGTGGAGTTTTCCAAAACTTCAACGGTTGATTTTATGCCCACTGCGTTGAGCTGATTTTGCATGATTTCTGCTGTATCTGCACGAACTTGGCTGTCTGAGGTTGTGATTTTAACCTCAAAGCCCTCGGGGATGCCTGCTTCTTTTAACAGCTCTTTTGCTTTTTCAGGGTTGTATTCATACTGTTTAACGTCTGGCTCATAGCCCCAAACTGTGGAGGCAAGAGGGCCTGTACCAACTGTGCCAACCCCTGAGTACACTGCATCTACAATAGCTTTTTTGTCGATAGCGTAGCTGAGTGCCTGTCTTACCTTGATGTCTTTGTAGGCTTCCTTATTGTTGTTGAAAGCGATGTAGGCGGTTGAGTAGTTTGGCGCACGGTTTAAAACTACATCCGGATTTTCTTCCAAACGCTTAACGTCACTTGGAACGATGTTGAAAGCGATGTCCACTCCGCCTGATTCAACCTCTATGGTACGGCTTGAGGACTCGGTGATGGCTCTCCAGATAAGCTTGTTAAATGCTGGTACTGTTCCCCAGTAATCTTTGTTTGCGGTAAGCTCTATTCTGTCCCCACGAACCCAGGTTGAAAATGCAAATGGGCCTGTTCCGATTGGGTTCTCGTTGAATTTTTCTCCTTGCTCCTCCATAAGCTTTTTAGGCATTGCATAGATCAATGACAGCTCGGTTGGCAGCATTGGGTAGGGGCTTTTCAAGATGATTTCGATTGTTGAATCGTCAAGAATTTTTGTCTTGGTCATATCAACCATCTCAAGCTTGCTGGCTGTAAATTCTGACACTGCGCTTCTTTCAAGTGAGTAGAGAATATCCTCTGCTGTCAAAGGGTCGCCGTTGTGGAATTTTACGCCCTGTCTAAGCTTCATATCAAAGGTTGTTGGATCCTTGAACTCGTAGGACTCGATAACGCCGCTGACAATTTTGTCTCCATCCGCTATTAGCAGTGTGTCAAAAATCTGCTGCTTTAGGTTTGAGGATGACGAGTCGTTTTTGCCAAGTGGGTCAAGGGATGCCGGCTCTGCTGAAACTGCAACGGTCAGAACGTCCTTTGCCGGTTTTGCGCCGTCGGGTGCCGCAGCATCAGGTTTCTTTTCCCCACCGCCGCAAGCAACCAATGTACTTGCCATCAATGCAATTGCAAGTATAACTGATAGTGCCTTTTTCATAAAAATTTTCCTCCATTACTTTTTTATATAAAATTGCTAAAATACAATTTTAAACATAATTAATTTATTTTGAAAAGCCTGTGGGATAGCTCAAAAGCTTGTACAGCTCTTTTGATTGATATTCCCGCTCCTCATGGGTAAATTTGTTTTCTTCCTCTAGGTTTTCTTGGCGGTGCTTTAGCCGCAGATATTTGTCGATAACCCAGTCTTGACTGTAGTAGAGTATCACATATTTGTTTTCGAGCTCGCTGTCCTCCACTATATCCGTCTTTAGAAATTCCTTCTCTAGATACCATTTACAGTGTGCCGCTATGGCAATATCGTTTGCCGCCTGTGCTATCGTCTCGTACACTTCCCTTGGCATGGGGTCGGAAAGCCCTAGGTTCTTTGCTCCCCGCTCCACAATTTCGCAAAACGCCGCTATCTTCCCCAGATTGTAGGATTCAACATTCATTGTAAATTCCATTTTTGCCTCCTTCTTTCTATTCTATCACCGTTAATTCATGTGATACCTTTGACAGGCAGTAGGCTCCCTCGGGCGCTACAACCACCATATCCTCGTTGCGTATAACGCAATTGTGTGGGATTAATACGCTTGGTTCCACTGCGAATACCATTGAATTTTTTAATGGGGTATAGTTTCCTTTTGTCAGCAAGGGGTGCTCGTGGACATCCATGCCTATTCCGTGCCCCAGCTTGTGGATATAATTTTCTCCATAGCCCGCTTTTTCCAGCACCTCACGGCTTTTCATGTGGATATCATGGCAGGAAACCCCCTCCATCATAAGCTTTACCGATTGGTTATACCCATGGTTTACCACCTTGAAGATTTCTTTTTGCTGCTGTGTCGGCTCTCCAATAAAGATTGTTCTGCCAAAATCCGAGCAGTAGCCCTCGCAGTAAACCCCTATATCCAGCCCCAGCACATAACCTTTTTCTATGGTGTGATACTCGTCCCCCACCATCGCCCCTGCCTTGGGGCCAAAGCAGTTTAAATCTCCGGCGAAGGAATTTTTACTGGCTCCGTGCTTTACTAGCAAGCTCTCCGTCAACAGCTCTAGCTCCTTTACCGATGCCCCAATTTCTATTTTATCCAGCAGGTCATAGTACACCTTATCGGTAATGTCACTGGCTTTTTGCAGGGCTTTAAGCTCCAACTCGTCCTTTACGCTGCGCAAATCGAAAACCAAGCTGTCCCCATTGGTGACTTGGGCGGCAAAATCATATACTAACCGCAATATTACCGGCGCCGGAACATCGCTCATAACGGCAATGCGCTTTTTGTAGAGCTTGTTTTTTTCAAGATAATCGGTGAGTGTTTTTGCTGTGTAATCTCCGTTTTCATACTGGAAAAACTCCACCTCGGGCTTTGTGTTTCCCAGCTTTGCCCCCGTCACTATACTGTGCAAATCGGACAAAAACACCGCCGCTCTATCGCTTGTCACCAGCATACATTCATACTCGCTTGCCATCTGGCGCTGTTTTGTGTTACCCATGCTCAGCCGTGGCACCCCTGTCAAATATTCCATACTGGCGTCGAGAGGAACTACTATGCCATCAAGGTTATCCGCCGCAAGTTTTTTTCTTAGCTCAGACATTCTCTTGGTAAAATTCATAATGTTACCCCCTTTTCTTTTTTTCTGTGTGCTATAAGGCTATCTGTTGTACATCATTTCAAGACCCTTTTCAAAGCGGTCAAGACCCTCTTTTAGTATTTCAAAGCTTGTAGCAAAGCAAATTCTCACATAGCCCTCGGCACTTGGCCCAAAAAAGCTGTCGGTGCCCGGTACAATGGCAAGCTTTGCATTTTCCTGCATAAAATCAACAAATGCTTGGCTGCCCATCCCTGTAGCTTGAATGTTGGGGAAAAGCAGATAGGTGGCATAGGGCTTTTGGCAGGTGATGCCCTTCATATTGTTTAGGCGCTCCAAGGCATAATCTCTGTTTTTAGTCAGGTGCTGCAAAAATTCCTCCACCCAGTGGTAGCTTTGTTTTAAACAGGCAATTCCCGCAATTTGGCTAAGGGAGGAGATGCCGCCGGCGGTGGTGAGCACATCGGAATTTTCAACAATTTTGTCAAATATCTCTTTATCCTGTGCGTACACACAGCCAATTCTCAAGCCTGCAACCCCGAAGCTTTTGGAAAATCCGAAAACCGACAATGTCTTTTTGTTCCGCTCCTTGCCTAGGGACAGTATAGAGATAAAGGGTTTTTCGCCGTAAACAATGTCCGACCAAATCTCGTCATTCATAATCCACATATCATGCTTTTCGCACAGGGTCAACAGATAATCAAGGCTCTCCTTGGGATAAACCGCCCCAAGTGGGTTGTGTGGGTTACAAAGGCAAAGCATCTTTGTTTTTGGGGTTATATATTGCTCCAAAGTGGAAAAATCCACCTCGTCATTTACTATCTTTGTGTTGAAAAGCACGGGAGTTGCCCCCGCCTTTAGCACCGATTGCTTAAAGAGAAAATCCACTGGGTCAAACACTATCACCTCGTCCCCCGGGTGTAAAACCGTTTGGGCTATTATGTACATTCCTCTAGCCGCAGAGTCGATGGGCAGAATTAAATCCGGATCGGCGTACTCATTTTTTCTCTCGTTAAGGCTTTGAGCAATCGCCTGTCTAAATTCCGGAAAGCCCAGCTTAGGTGTGTAGGACATATAGCCGTCCTTTAGGTAGTCGCTCAGTGCATCGGTAATCTCCTGTGCTATTCTAAAATCAGGGTCGGCGGCGGTTAGTGGAATTACCCCTGTAGGCACTTCCGCCCATCTGTAATTGAAAGCTTTTTTTTGCAGCGCCTGGAAATTTATATTCTCATTTGCGAATGTTGACATTGTAATCTCCTCTTAATTTAATTAGTTTTTTTAGGTAAATTTGTTATAAAAAGTTTAATTTCATAACAAACAGTTTATCTTATAAACAGATTATACTAAACTATTGCAATATTTTCAACTAAAACTTGTAATATTGTCTATTCCGCATAAAAGCGCCATGATTTTTTGTGCTTTTCGTTGTGTTTTTACAAAAAAAAATGTTGCGTTTGCGATACTTTTTGTTTATTTAACTTTTTAAACAAAATACTTTATATTTTAAGTTTAGTATAATAATATATTTGCGCTATATACTTAATTAAATAATCTGGTAGTTTTTGCCAATAAAAAAGACCCCACATTTTCTTCTGTGGAGCCTTACAGTTTTTGCCAATTATTAACTTTTGAAAATTATTTATATATCTTAGTTTTGTTTAGTTTATTACATATATTGTTTATTAAATAAATAAGTTGTTCGGGTTTTCGCCATATAGTTTTCGTAAAAACAATTTTTGTCGGTAAAGGTGAGCCGCCGCTCTTTTTTTGTGTCCTATTCTTTAGCCGTTTCCTGTGCCTGTGATTGATTTGTCAGCACCGCCACGGTTTCATCGGTTCTAAAGACGGAAAATGCGGCAAAATTAAGCAAAATCAAAAGCATATTCACCACCACAAAGGCTATTATAACGCCGATGATGGCTTTTATTACACACCCCCAGCGGCGGTTTTTTATGGCGAGCTGCTCATTAATTCGTGATAGCTGCTCTGCCACCGTGTTGGTGCTGTCCGTGCTATCCGTGCCCTCCGGTGCTCCCCCCAAAATTTGGCTCACAGGCACTTCAAAGGTTTCCCCTATCTTTATAATCATATCCGCATCGGGCACCGACAGCCCTTTTTCCCATTTTGACACGGTCTGTCTCACCACGTTTAAGCGAATGGCAAGCTCCTCTTGTGACAGCCCTTTGGATTTTCTAAGTGCCTTTAAATTTTCATTTAGCATATTTATTTGCCCCCTTTTACAGTGCTATTATACACAACGCCCTCTGTTTTTTACAAGCAATGCAAATTAACATATGGCATTTGTCACAAACTTTCACAGCTATTTTAAGCGGTTGTCACAATTGGACAGCTACTTTATGCTGCCTTGGGGCAAGTCCACCGCCCTAGTGGCGCTACCCTCGTGGTGCTACCCTCGTGGCGCTGTCCTAGTGACGCTGTCCTCGTGGTGCTGTCCTCGTGGTGCTGTCCTCGGTGGTGCTGTCCTCGGTGGTGCTACCTCTCGAGAGCTTCACCTACAGTCACCACCTCTAGGTTGCTTGTATCGTAGCACACCTTGGCGTGGTTGCGTTTTATAATCTCCTCATTTATACAGTTTCCGGTTTTTCGCCCGATTGTCCGCCGCAATATCTCGCTGTTTCGGTAGACGGTGTCCCCCTCACGGGAGAAAAACTCATTTTGGGCTTGAATATGATATTTATTTTCCGGCTCTCGGTCGGCTCTCATCTCGCCGCACAGGTATAAATCCGTAGTGTAAACCACCAATTGATAGTTGGTGTCGGTGTTGTTGCGAAAGCGGTAGTCCAGATAATTATAAAGGATGGATGTGCCGGTGCCAAAGGGAATTTGGCGGTTAAAATCGGGGAACAAATCCATGCCATCGTGATGGTGGTGCTCCACAATCTCAAGGTCTGTGT
>JAVWUR010000004.1:0-43149 GCA_036667055.1 Oscillospiraceae bacterium | reverse complement strand
TGCTGGCTGCCATTGTAATAGTGCCAAATGGTTATGGTAACAGGTTTTTTAGGATCCAATACATTGCCGTCATTTTTGCTGCTGCAACCGGTGAGTGCCACCACAGAAAAAATCAATGAGGTGGACAGGAGCAGCGATAAAATCTTTTTAAACATTTTTATCTCCTTAATAATAGTATATTTACACGTATATAGCCATTATAGCACAGTGCTACAGCAATTTATATACATTATAGCAGGGTGCTACAGCAATTTATATACATTATAGCACAGTATAACAGCAATTTCTATACATTTACATTGAATATAGCTATATCTATATGAAATAACCCGTGCATTAAATTCTATTGACAAGCTTTGATGTTTGTAGTAAAATTGTATTTCGACAAACGTCTAAATATAATTGGATTGGAATGATAAAAATGCTTCAGGACACATTAAAAGCATTGTCAGACCCAACACGGAGAAAAATTTTGGAGCTTTTAAAGCAGCACCCCATGTCCGCAGGGGACATTGGCACCCATTTTGCAATGACGGGGGCAACCTTGTCCCATCATTTAAGCGTATTGAAAAATGCGGGGCTGGTGTTGGACGAAAAAAAAGGGACTTTTATCTACTACGAAATTAACACCTCGGTGATGGAGGATATGCTCAATTGGGTGACGGGCATTTTGGGAGAGGGCAATGAAAAAGATAAAAAAGATTGATATGGCAATTTACCTATTGCTGGCACTGGTGTTTGTGCAGCTTGTGGTGGTGTACCCAAAGCTGCCCCAAACCATCCCCACCCACTGGAATTTCCGTGGGGAGCTTGACGGTCACGGCGGCAAGAGCACCATATGGTTTCTCTATGCTTTGACGTGGTTTGTCTACGGTACCATGGTAATTTCCCCCAAGATAGACCCCAAAAAAGAAAATTATGCAAAATTTGAAAATGTATATGACATCTTTAAGTTTATGATGGTGCTCTTTATGGTGGGAATGATAGAGGTTACTCTAAAAGCTACCTTTGACCCAACAAAGGTGAATATGGGTCAGCTTGTGCCTATGATGGTGTCGGTGCTGATAATAATGTTCGGCAACTATCTGCCCAAGTGCAAGCACAACTATATGCTAGGAATACGCACCCCTTGGACGCTGGCAAGCGAAGAGGTGTGGAACAAAACTCACCGCTTTTCAGGGCCTGTTTGGGTGATAGGTGGGCTGGTATCTCTGGGGGTTTGTGTATTTTTCGGCAATAGGTCGGCGGCAGGCATCATAAGCTTTATAGCTATGTCGGCGGTCTGTGTAATTTCTGTCGCATACTCATACATTATATTTAAAAAGAGGAATTAAAAATGAAGAAAATCATAGGGATTTTACTAGCTTTAACACTGACAGCGGCTACCTTTAGCGGCTGCTCTAACGCTCCAAAGGAGACGATTACCGACGCCTTGGCACAGGAAAAAGCGGCGGCACACGTTCAAATGATATTGGACGGCAAATTCGAGGAGTTGACACAGGAGTTCTCATCCAAGGTCAAAGCACAGGTGTCCTCGGCACAGCTAAAGGAGGCTTGGGAAAAGATCGCAGGCACAGATACCAAGGAGTACCAAGGTACAAAGGTGGAAAAAGTCACAACTAACCCCGATAAATCCATCACAGTTGCCACCGATGTGGAGCAGAAGGACAAGACATTAAAGGTGTCACTGACCTATCAAGGGGATGGCAAAATCAGCGGCATATGGTTTAACGCAGTGCCTAAAATCGGAGACATTGAGGACAATGACAGGTATACACAGCAGCCCATCGAGGTTGGTGAGTATAAACTAACCGGAATTTTAACGCTGCCTAAAAACGTAAAAAATCCGCCGGTGGTGGTTATGCTGCAAGGCTCGGGCCCCTCGGATTTTGACGAGACTATTTCAGCGAACAAGCCCTTTAAAGACATTGCAAATGCCTTGGCAGAAAAGGGGATAGCCACCCTTCGTTACAACAAAAGGTTTTTTCAGCACAGTGAGCTGGGGGCAACTCAAGCCACGGTGGAGGAGGAATATTTAGAGGATGTGTCCGCCGCAATAGCTTTGGCAAAGGAAAAGGTGGGGGAAAACATCTACGTTTTAGGCCATAGCTTGGGCGGTATGTCCGTGGCGAGAATTGCAAAGGACAACAAGGACGTGGTGGGAATAATCTCACTAGCAGGCACCCCACGAGGGTTAGAGGAGCTTATATATGACCAAAACAAGGCGTCAGTGGATTTGATGGACACAACAAAGCAGCAAAAGGACGAATTGATGAAAACCGTGGAAAAGGAAGTGGCAAAGGTCAAGGCTCTTACCAAGGACGATGGCTCTGCACCCTTTGGTTTTCCGGCAAAGTACTGGCTGAGTTTAAAGGGTCTGGACACGCTAAACCTTTCAAAGCAGCTTACAATACCAATGCTTATGCTACAGGGCAGTGCGGATTTTCAGGTGTACAAGGACAAGGATTTTGACTACTGGAAAAGCGAGCTTGCGGGAAAAGACAACGCAACCTTTAAGCTGTACGACAATTTAAACCATCTGTTTATGCAAAGCAAATACAAGGGCAAGATGGATGTAACGGAGTACGATGTGCCGGGGACGGTGGAAAAACAGGTCACCGACGATATAGCACAGTGGATTGCCGACAATGAAAAATAAAAAACAGCAAAGTGCGTGGTATAATGCGTGGTATAAGCTGTAAAGTTTTTGTTTTTTAGATATAAAATTAAATTAAATAAGGAACTCTGTCGAAGAATAATTTCCGACAGAGTTCCTTTTTTTTATGGAATATAATGGGAGCATATGAGCTGGTTAGTTGCCACTATTTAAGGCGGTGGCAACAGATAAACCGGCGGCGCCCATACATTATATGATGTGAAATGAGATTATATGCTATGACAAAAACTTTGATTAAGAAAAAACTTACCCTGCTTGCGGGCAGCCTTGGGGCGGAGGAGGGGATAACCATTCTGCTCTGCTTTTCCTCCCTCTTTGCAAAATTTAATGACCTGCCTATGTGCGTTATATCCTTGCTTTTGCTTCAGCTCGCCAAGGGGGTGGGAACAAAATTTGCCTGCCTTATGCTGAGCGTTGTAACCTTTGGGGTAAGGAGCATACACACAGCCTACTACATACCTTACATGGGCTTTATGGTGGCATATTTTGTCACACAATCGGTGCTGGAAAGGACTAAATTAAAGCCCGTGCATATGGGTCTTGCCGTATTTATTCTGTCGAAAATATATGTGCTGAGCTTTCGTTACAATAGTGCCTACTGGGTGCTGTTTGTCCTAGAGGTAGTGGGGCTGGCGTTTTTGCCGTCAATAATCGGGGAGGGGCTTGAAATTGTAAAGTTCGCAAGACCCTGCAAGGAGGCAAATGAGATTTTTTCAGCCACGGCGGCACTGCTATTGCTGGCGCTCTCGGTGAGCGGCATAAGGATATGGGGGGTAAATCCTCCGGCGGCGCTGCTGCTGTGCCTTGCCCTATCCTACGGCGACAAATCCAACGCCTCACTCTCCCTATTAAGCGTGCTGTCCATGTTCTTCTGCCTGTCCCAAAGCCAAAACTTTGCCTTTCTTTTTGCGGGATTTCTGGTGATATATCTGGTGGGGACGTACATATCCAAGCACAATATATACAGCTACATTGCCCTGTGCCTGTTTGCTCTTGGGGTGTCGGTGCTGTTTTTGGTGAAGTTCAATAGCTTTATATTCTTAACTACCACAGCAATAAGCTTGGTGGGGTATTTTCTTATCGACAAATTTAAACTTATGCAGGGCGGAGCGTTACAGCCCTCGGAAAATCTCACAGGAGAAAAAGACTACAACGCTCTTATGTCCAAGCTGGAAAAGCTCAACCGCAGCTTTAGATTTTTGGGAAATACAGTGATAGATATTTCCAATCTTTTAAAAAAAGAGGACGTTCCAGAGGAGCTAGAGGGTCTTGTCTGCCAAGAGGTGTGCAAAAATTGTAAAAGCTGTACCCAATGCTGGCAGGAAAATTATGGTGACACTCAAAGCCAATTTGCAAGATATGGGGCGGCGATACAAAGGGGCACAAAGCTGTTTTTTGACGATTGGTTTGTTGCCGTCTGTACAAAAACAGACAAGCTGCGGGAAAGCTTTGAGCGGTCAAATCAACTGCTGTCCACCAAGGTGCTCATAGGTGCGGCAGGTCGCCAAAGCCAAAGACTACTGCAAAATCAATTTTTAACCTTGTCACAAACCTTGCAGGAGATAACCCACGAGAGCCAAAAATCCGGCATAGTAAATACGGCATTTACCCACACCATGAGCAACTTTTTAATAGGGATGGGTAGGAGGATAAACTACTGCCTTTGCTACCAAAACAACAACAAGTTAGTCATGGCTATCAATGAGCCGCTAACGGAAAGTGACTGTTGCAAGATAGCAATTAAATTGGAAAGCCTGTACTGTTCAAGATTTTCCTCCTCAAAAATGGAGCGCAATGATGAAAATTATATCTACACTTTTTTGGAGGTTCCCATGTTCAGCATAGATTTTCACTGCGAGAACAGGGGGTACAACAAGGTGTGCGGAGATAGCTGTGAGACGCTACAAACCGATGATTACTTTTACATATTGCTTTCCGACGGTATGGGCACGGGGAGCTTTGCGGCGGCAGAGAGCAAAACCGCAATCTCTATGCTGAAAAGCTTGCTAGGTGCGGCGGTGAAGCCCAAAACCGCCATAGATATTGTAAATATAGCCTTAAACTTAAAGGGCACAGGGCAGTCTTGCGTGTCGGTGGATATCTTACAAGTTAACCTATATAACGGTGAGTGTCAACTAACTAAGGCAGGTGCGGCGGCAAGCTTGCTTCTTCACGCAACGGAGATACACACAATTTATAAGGACAGCCTGCCAATAGGAATTTTAAAGGACACCAATGTGGCACAGTCAACCTTCACCTTAACCAACGGAGACACAATGCTTTTGATGTCCGATGGGGTGACCATAAAAAACAGCTATATGAAAAAATTAAAGCTAATAGGCGGTCAGTATTCCAGCCGTGCAGTGGCACAATATATTATAGAAAGCTGTGAGGCACAGGATGACATCACGGTGGCGGCGATAAAACTAATTCGAGTTTAAGAAGAAAAATATGCTGTAACAGTGAAGACAAAGAGTGTCCCCATGGGTGGCAGACGGAGGGCGGTAAGTTAATACTAACTTGCGTAAACCCTTGCACCACAAAGCTTTAAATTATACCATACTGCCAGTATTAAACAAATTATTAATTTTTGTTTAATAAAACACAAGGGAAATATAGGTGAAAGCAAAAAGCACAAAACCACAGTTTAGAACACAAAGGGACGGAGACATAGTGCTATCTAATGGGGCAGGGCAATAAAAAAAGGCAGAGACATTTCTTAGAAAGTGTCTCTGCCTTTTGGGTACAAATTGGATTTTACAAAAAGAAAATCAAGGAAATCAGCATTTTTCGCCGCCCTCATAGTAGCGGTCATGTTCAAAAATATGAAAGCTTATCTGGTCACAATGAAAGCCCATCTTCAATAGCTGGTTGTGAAGATACAGCGCCGCTTTGTCTTGGACATCCATGGGGCGCTCAAACCACCATACTTGAATTACGGGACAGTGCTTGACCCTGCCATTTTCATCGAAAAACCGTGAGTGAATTAAATCGAAAACAAACCAGTCGCTAGGGCAGTTGCAAATTTTGGCAAGGGCAGGGGCGGCTTTAACGCTAAGCTCGGCGCACTGCTCCTCTGTGATACCTTTAATTATTATTTGTGGCATAAAATATTCCTCCTACAATTTGTTAAAAAAGAACCGGCAGTGCTTTAATGGCGGATGTTGGGCGCATATGAAAGGAATCGAGGAAATCCTCATATTCCATGCCTAGCTTTGCAGGATTAAAGGAGCCATAAATCTTTAAATTATATTTTTTTGCAGTGTCGGTACAAAAATCCTCAACATCAAAAAAGCTCTGGTATAAATCACGGTGGGCATCGGCAAAATCATAAAAATACTGGTGATAAGGGGGCAAAAACAGCACTACTTGAATATTTTTTTTCTGTAAATATTCAATAAATGCAATAAATTGGTCTTTGAAAACCGGATCTAATTCATAAAAATCAATCATACGTAAAAGAGCCTGATTAGGGTTTGCGGTTGCCACTAAATCATTGTCAATCTCATCCTTTGTGCGGCTCATAAAGGACACATCATAAATTATAGAGCCATCAGGGCATTTAACAACGGAGGTCTGGCAGTGTGGGTCGCCCACAACCGGTTCCGGCTTTAATTCCTGAGAGGTATCACGGCAATAGTACCGAACGGACGCTTGAAAATAGCTGGGGGAGAATAGCGCCATATACTTTTCTCGCTGGTCGGTGGGGGTGTACTTGTACTGGGTAAAGCCAAGCTCCTTGTTCATAAACTCATAATAAAGCTCCTTGTTGCTGCGCTTGTCAATCGCCTCGTGGGAGGAATTGAAAAGCCAAGGGTCAATGGACAAAATAATGGTGGTAGGCTCCTTGCCCTCCTTGGCGAACACATAGTAGCCGTTAAAAAAATCGTATCGGTCGCCGCCGGTGTTTGCGCAGTTGTAGAAGCTTTTGTTGGGGGCAATGTTCTTGGAGATGGTCATGCTGCGGCTGCTGCCATTGATTAAAACCTCCGGCGCTTCCGGAACATTTTTGGCGTAAACCTCATTGAGCTTTCTGCCGTCAAGGCGCTCATAGCCTAAAATATATTTTTCTTGCAGCATATACTCGCTGGCAGTGCGCTCAAAGCCCTCCCCCCAAAACAAGCCGGAGGGGTCAATTTTATAGCTGGTATAGATCATGAATAGGGGGATTGGGGCAAAGAGTAAAAGCTTAAAAAAGAGCTTTACGACGCCTTTAAAAGTAGCTATAGATATCACCTCTTAAAATTTCAAATATACAGATTGGCTTTTGTTAAAAATCAAAGTATACAAAGGGGCTTTTGCCAAAGTTGCCATAAAAAAGTATCAATAAAATTATTCCATAATAAAAAATCCAACGAAAAATAGGGTGTAAATGCTGTACCTTGTCCACAAGCTGGGAGTTTCGCTCATATAATTCACACAGCAGCATGAAAATTATACACAGGATCATTGCATCTCCGTTTTTGGAGAAGAAACCAATTTGGATAAGCTGAGTGTTCAAAAATACCGGATTTTGCAGGGTGGTTAGCAGCCCTTTAAACAGGTTAGTTATAACATACTGGGCATCAGCCACAGTGTTGGCACGAAAGAATATCCAAGAGAAATCCACCAGCAAAAAGGTGGTTACCACACCAAAAATATTTGCTAAAATGCCGTCGCTTTTAATGTGAGCTTTCGTTTGAAACGCCTTTATCAAGGGAGTTAGCACACGGGTAAATATAACATAAATTCCGTTTAAAGCCCCCCAGATAACAAATGTCCATTGCGCTCCATGCCATAAACCGCTCACCAAAAACGTGATAAAAAGGTTTAATAATGTGCGTGCATACCCTTTTTTTGAACCGCCAAGAGGGATATATAGGTAGTCCATAAACCATGAGGACAGTGATATATGCCACCTGCGCCAAAATTCTGTGGGATTTTTTGCAAAATAGGGATGAGCAAAGTTGCGCATTAAATCAAAGCCCAACACATTGGCAGCCCCGATGGCAATATCGGAATAACCGGAAAAATCGCAGTAAATTTGAAAGGCAAAAAACACGGTAGCTATGACTAACTGCACACCGGAAAACCGCTGGGGGCTGTTGTACACAATATTTACAATTTGTGAGACGCCGTCAGCAATAACCATCTTTTTAAAAAATCCCCAGCCCATCTGCACCAGACCGTTTTTCACTCGAGTGTATTCAAAGCTTTTATGGTCATAAAATTGGGGTAAAAGGTTTTTGCTGCGCTCTATAGGCCCTGCTACAAGCTGTGGAAAAAACGAGACAAACAGCGCATAGGTTATAAAATTTTTCTCCCTTTTAACATCGCCACGGTACACGTCGATGGAGTAGCCAAGCGCCTGAAAGGTGTAAAAGGATATGCCCACAGGCAGCAAAAGGTCAAAGGAGGGAGGGCTTACCGTCATGCCGAAATTCATTAATAGGGCGGAGATGTTGGCGGTAAAAAAATTATAATATTTGAATAAAAACAAAACCGAAAGGTTTAAAAGTAGGCTTAATAGGAGCATTAGTTTCTTTTGCCCCTTACCTTGAACCTTGTCGATGGCAATGGAGGCAAGGTAGGTTGTCACAGTGCTGAACAATATTAACAGTGCATATTCCGGACGCCAGCACATATAAAAATAATAGCTTGCAACAAGCAGCCAAATATTTTTTACCATTTTAGGCAGGATAAAATATACAAGTACGACTATAGGGAAAAATATTAAGAAGCTTACAGAGTTAAATAACATAATGTTCCTCAAAAAATGTATTTGCATTATAATATAGTTGCTGACATGAAAAAAACATTGGTTAGTGTAGGGCAACTACCACTATTTGCCGCCTAGCTTGTTTTCCAGCTCTCTAATTCTTTTCTCTAAAATTGCGTTAGTTTGCGCTAACCGCTTTATTTTTTGGCTGAATCCGGAGATGACCGCCGACACAGAGAGCAGTATTAATAGTATAAATATAATCTGGGTTAAAAACACAAAGTTAACGGGGTTAATTACCCGTGTAATATCCCCCAAAACATAAACAATGTATGGAAAACAAGAAAATAATATCATAGTTGCGCTAAATGCCAGCCATATTATGGCGTATTTAACCTCTAGCTTGTTCTTTTTCAGCAGATATACTATCATAAAAAACAAGCTAAAGGAACCGGAGATTAAAAGCAGCTTTAAGGTTATTTCCATAGCTATCTACCACCCTTTTCTTTTGTTATTGACAGGCGATGCACCATCAAGGAAAGGCAAACCTTAACCATGTAATAGGCACTTTTTAAGCTGCGAATGGAGGAGATTCCGCCGTGGCGTTCCTCCATGACAACCGCAACCTCTCCCACTCGGTAGCCGCTTAAAATACAGGTGAGAATTGCCTCCGGCTCGGGGAAATCATCTGCATAGCTGGTGGCAAAAAAATCTATCAAAGGCTTGTTACACGCCCTAAAGCCGCTGGTTGTGTCACGCACCCGTTGTCCGGACAAAAGGAAAATCAGCCCCGATAGAATATTTATCCCAAGCCGCCGCATAAAAGAGGTTTGAAAGCCCTCCTTTGTTATAAAGCGAGAGCCAATTGCCATGTCCAGAATGCCTTCCTGCACAGGCTTAATTATATCCGCAAGATAGCGAGGGTCATGCTGTCCGTCACCGTCCATCTGCACGGCAATGTCATAGCCAAACTCCTTTGCGTATAGGTATCCTGCCTGTACTCCTCCACCAATGCCAAGGTTTATGGGGTTGTTTATATAGTTATAGTTATTTCGTTTAAGAATTATATCGCTGTCATCACAGGAGCAGTCATTGACGATGAGATAGTCAACTCGGGGAGCAAAATGCTTCAAGTTAGCTATGACTTTTTCGATGCTATCCTGTTCATTATAGCAAGGTATAATCACTAAAGTTTTCAATAAAAAAGGCTCCTTTATCGTTATTTTAAGCTGGGAACAACACCCCTTAGCTAAAGATGAAATCTATAAGCTGTTTTAACACCCTATCCCGAGAGTGGTGCAGCATATGGTAGTTAAAAGCGTTTTCACCCAATAGTTTCCGCTGTGCTTGTGTCATATTATATAGCTCTTTTATGTTTTTGTAAAGGGCGAGGGCGTCGCCGCTCCCTCCCACAAGGCCGGCGTTTGCCCTTTTGACAATTTCGCTGCCCTCACCATCTATACAGGTTATGATTGGCCGTTTACCTGCCATATAACTGGTTATCTTTGCAGGGATGGTAAGACCAATTAAATCGCTTTTGGCAAGGGGGGCAAAAAGACAGTCTGCCAAGGTGTGATAAAGGGGCATATCCGTCACAGGCTTTGCACCCAAAAAGTCGAAATACTCGCCCACATTGTGACTTTGCACATAGTCCTCCACCTGCTTTTTGCTCATGCCATCCCCAACTATAATAAATTTAATGTTGGAAATGCCGTCCTGCTTTAACAGTACAGCGCTGTCCACAGCAACCTCTAAATTTTGGGCAGGGCTGATGTTGCCGGCGTACACTATCTTAAAATACCCCTCATATCTTTGGAAAAGCTGGGGAGATACAACCTCTTGCTCGTAAAATTTTTCGCAGTACTGGGGTATGGTGGCTATTAGATTATCACTTTTTTTTGTGATGTCAAGTAATTTTTCCTTTAGGGAGGGGCTCATGGCAATTAGCTTGTCGCTTTTTTTATAGTGCCAATGGCTGGTGGCTTCGCAGATTTTTCGCAGAAATTTATTTTGAATATTGAGCACAGAATATAGATTTTCCGGCCACAAATCCAGCACATAGGTGGTCAAGGGGATGTGCTTTAGCTTTGCGTATACAATAGCGGGGAAAATCATATAAACAGGGCTTGTCTCATAGCAAAACACAGCATCATACTCTTTGTTTAAAAGGGTAAACAGCTTAAAAAAAGCAAAAAAGGGAAAGGACAGGTAGTTTAAAAATATCCGTATAGAGGAATTTTCTTTCCGTGTTATTTCCCAGCTGCGATAGACGGTTGCGCCCTTGTAATTCTGCTTGGTATTTTTAAAAAAGCCATAACCCTTTGGCACTACACCATTGGGATAGTTGGGTATGCCACACAGCACATCCACTGTAATGCCATCCTCAACAAAGCCAGCGGCAATGTCGCTAATTCTAAAATTCTCAGGCCAAAAGTGTTGACTAACTATTAAAATTCTTCTTTTCAATATTACAAATCCTTTTGCAAATCGCCACATTACAATGTTAATGTATAGCAATGTAATGCGGCGATTAATATAGTGGTGTTAGTATTGACTAATACAATAATGTTAGCGTCGACTAATCCGAAATTTCTTTTCTCCAAACAAATTCGTCAACGATTTTACAGTAGCTTTGGATGATTTTAACCACCTTTACCGACACGTTTGTGTCCACATAATCGGGGGCTAAAACATATGGCTCGCTGTTTACCTTCATCTCATGGCTCATTTGAATTGCCTGTAAAACTTGGTTTGCAGTGGTGCCGCCTATGATAACGCTGCCCTTGTCCATAACCTCAGGGCGCTCGGTGGAGTTGCGCAAGGAGACACCGGAAAAGCCTAGCATAGCGCTTTCTTCCGGCAGTGTTCCGCTGTCGGAAAGTACACAAAAAGCATTTTTTTGCAGCTTGTTGTAATCAAAAAATCCAAAAGGCGGCAGTGAAATTACATTTTCATGAAATTTAAAGCCCTTTTCCTCGATTTTTTTCCGACTGCGTGGGTGAGTTGAGTAGACAACCGGCATATTGTAAGTTTCAGCAATGGTGTTTAATGCGGTCATTAGGGAATAAAAGTGCTTTTCATTGTCAAGATTTTCCTCACGGTGAAGGGAAACAATGAAATATTTGTCCGGTGTAAGCTCCATCTTTTCCAAAACGTCGGAGGCGTCAATTTGTTTTTCGTATTTTTTCAGCACCTCATGCATGGGTGAGCCTGTGACAAAAATCCGCTCCTTTGCCACCCCCTCGCTGATTAGATACCGCCTTGAGTGCTCGGTGTAGGGCATATTTACATCGGAGGTGTGGTCTACAATTTTGCGGTTTATCTCCTCGGGCAGATTTTGGTCAAAGCAGCGATTTCCTGCCTCCATATGAAAGACAGGTATCTTCAGCCGCTTGGCGCTGATGGCAGATAAACAGCTGTTAGTGTCTCCTAACACCAAAAGGGCATCGGGCCGTTCCTTCGCCAAAACCTCGTAAGATTTAGCCAAGATGTTGCCCATGCTCTCCCCTAGATGGCTGCCTGCACATTCCAGATAGTAGTCCGGCTCACGCAGCTCCAATTCCTTAAAGAAAACGCCATTTAGGGAGTAATCATAGTTTTGACCGGTGTGGACAAGAATATGGTCAAAGTATTTATCGCAAGCTTTTATCGTCTCGCAAAGACGGATAATCTCGGGTCTTGTGCCCACTATTGTCATAACTTTTAGTTTTTTCATAGTATTAAACCTCTGTATAGTAAGTGTCGGGCAGCTCCTTGTTGAAAAGCTGGTCTGTCCAAAAAAGTGTAATCAAATCATCCTCGCCGATATTTTTGATGTAGTGAGTGTAGCCCACAGGAATATCCACCACGGTAGGCACCTCGCCCGTCACCGTGTAGCGGCACATTTCATCCGTGGCAATGTTGCGAAAAGCAATTTCCGCTGTTCCCTTTATGACGAAAAACTTTTCTACCTTGGTGTGGTGCCAGTGGTTGCCACGAACTACCCCCGGCTTGGAGGTGCTTATAAAAATCTGACCAAAGCTGTCACTTTTTATAAATTCCGCAAGCCAGCCACGAGGGTCCTCGTTCTTTTTAAGAGCATAGGCAAAATCTTCCTTTTCAAGATAGGACAGATAGGTGCCGTACAATCTTTGGTTCAAAAGAGAGGTCATATCGGGCATTACAAGAGTGTTTCGGTTGTCTGCAAAGGCGGTGAGGGTTGCGGCAAGCTGCCCTAAAGTGATGCTGTGCAGCGTGTCAATTTCGTAAAAATCCGTCTTGTAACGGGCGGAATTTTCCATCATATAGATGAATTTTGACACCACATCATCAATGTAGCACAGGGTTAGCTGATAGCTTGCATCGTTTACCTGCAAGGGCAGATTGTGGGCGGCATTGTAGCAAAATGTGGCGACAACGGTGTTGTAGTTGGGCTTTGACCACTTGCCAAAAACGCCGTACAAGCGAAATATAAAGGCAGGGTTAAGAGGGTTTTGCAAAAACAAATCTTCCCCAAGCTTTTTGCTCTTACCATAGTCATTATCTAAAAGTGCCTGCACGGAGGAGGACACCACAATGGGGCTGCGGTTGTTGTGAGACTTTAAAGTGTCCAAAAGAGTTTTGGAGAAGTCTGTGTTTCCGGAATAAAATTCCTTGTTGTCCACAGGGCGGTTGACCCCTGCCAAATGAAAGACAAATTCACAATCAGTGCAAAAGCTGTCAAGCTCCTGGGGGGTGCTGTCTCGGTCATATAGGTATAGATTAGTGTATCCTAACTGCAAAAGGTGAGCCGTAAGATTTTTGCCCACAAAGCCCTTTGCGCCGGTAATTAAAATCTTTTTACTATTCAAGGTGTGCAAGCTCCTCTTTTATATAGTCGGTGGTTTTCATCTTGGCGATGGTGGCGGCAATGTCCAGTCTTTGGGTGTTGTGACTGTTGTATTCGTGGGTCAAAATGTCCTTTGTACCCTGACTGAAAAACTGGTCATAGTTTAAATCACGGTTGTCGGCAGGGACACGGTAGTAGCCCCCAAGGTCGATGGCTTTTATGCTTTCTTCCTTTGTCAAAAGTGTTTCGTAAAGCTTTTCGCCATGGCGTGACCCGATAATCTTTAACTCGTTTGTGGCATTAAAGAGGGATTGAGTTGCCTTAGCTAGATCCTCTATTGTGCAAGCGGGGCTTTTCTGCACGAACAAATCTCCCGCTTTGCCGTTTGTAAAGGCGAACACCACAAGATCCACCGCCTCGTCAAGGCTCATGAGAAAACGAGTCATGTTAGGGTCGGTTATTGTGAGGGGCTGATTTTGGCGTATCTGCTCACGGAACAGGGGGATAACGCTGCCTCGGCTGCACATTACATTGCCATAGCGAGTACAGCAGATGGTGGTTTTGTCAGGGTCAACCGTTCTCGATTTTGCGACGATTACCTTCTCCATCATAGCCTTGGAGATACCCATGGCGTTTATGGGGTATGCCGCCTTGTCGGTGGATAGGCACACTACCCTTTTAACCCCGTGGGCGATGGCGCTGGTGAGCACATTTTCCGTCCCCAGCACGTTGGTTTTAACCGCCTCCATGGGGAAAAATTCGCAGGAGGGAACCTGCTTTAAAGCGGCGGCATGAAAGATGAAATCAACGTCATTCATAACGGAATTTACGCTGTTTATATCACGAACATCCCCGATGTAAAATTTAACCTTTCCCACCTCTTGAGGGTTTGACGCTTGCAGCTCGTGGCGCATATCGTCCTGCTTTTTCTCATCCCGTGAAAAAATTCTAATCTCCCCGATGTCCGTTGTTAAAAAGTGCTTTAAAACTGTGTGACCAAAGCTGCCGGTACCGCCTGTAATTAAAAGTGTTTTGCCCTTAAACATAAATTTATCCTCCAAAGCATCTGCTTATTTTTATTTGTATTAGCCCATATTTTTATATTTTAACATAAATCATAGAATAATAAAAGGCTTATAGGGGAAATATTCAAAAAACATTACACTTTTTTAAATATTGTGATAAAATGATAGCATAAATAAAATAATTTTAGGCTAATTAGGCTAACAAGGAGTATATTATGGAAATATTGGAAAAGTTTTTGAGCTACATTCAAATATCTTCGCCCTCAAATGAGGATTGTAAGGAGTGCCCCTCCACAAAGGAACAGTTGCAGGTGGCAGATTTTTTGGCACAGCAGCTTACAGAGCTGGGTCTAACCCATGTAAAAATCGAAAAAGGCTATGTGTACGCCACCCTAAATGCAACAAAAGGATATGAGGAAAAGGCTAAAATAGGGCTGATTGCCCACATGGATACCGCACCGGAATTCAATGGTGTTGGGGTGAAACCACAGATTAGCAAGGACTATGACGGCGGAGATGTGCTGCTAAAAGGCAGCGGTCATACACTCTCTCCACGGCAGTTTCCTCAGCTGCTACAGATGGTGGGGCAAACGTTAATAACCACCGATGGCACAACGCTTTTAGGGGCAGATGACAAGGCGGGAATAGCCGTTATTATACAGGCGGTGGAAAACATAATCAAGGGTGAAATACCCCATGGGAAAATTCTTGTGGGCTTTACCCCCGACGAGGAGATTGGCAGAGGGGCAGACCTTTTTGACGTGGCAGGGTTTGGAGCGGATTTTGCATATACCGTGGACGGTGGGCTACCCGGAGAAATTGAGTATCAAAACTTCAATGGCGCCAGCGCACAGATAACCTTTTTAGGGAAATCCATCCACCCAGGCAGCGCAAAGGGACAGATGGTGAACAGCCAGCAGGTGGCGTTTGAGTTTAACAGCCTACTGCCCTGTTGTCAGCGTCCGGAATACACCGAGGGCACAGAGGGATTTTTCCATCTTATAAGCACCCAAGGAGCCACAGAAAAAACCACACTGGAGTACATTATTCGTGACCACAGCAGTGAAAAATTTATTGAAAAGCAAGAGATGGTTAAAGCTGCGGTGGAATTTATCAATAAAAAATACGGCGAGGGCACGGCAACGGCGCAAATTAAAGAGAGCTACCGCAACATGAAGGAAAAGGTTGTGCCCATGTACCACATTGTCAAGAGCGCCGAAAAAGCCATAGAGCAAGCGGGCGTGACGGTGCAAAACCAGCCAATTCGTGGGGGCACAGACGGGGCAAGGCTTAGCTTTATGGGGTTAGTATGCCCTAACCTTGGCGCAGGCGGAATAAATTTTCATGGCAGATACGAGTGTATAACAAAGGAAAACCTAGAGAAATGCACCGAGATTGTGGAGAATATAATAAAAATTTACGCTGAGGAATAGCGGAAAAATGTAGGCTTTTCGCCCAAGATATAGGCGGATTTTCTTTTAAATATCTGTCCTTCACAGGCAAAAAGAGCGTTGAATTACCGCTGAATTGATAAAAAACACAGCCCACAGACCCTCCATTTTGAAGGCTGTGGGCTGTTTTTTGTAGATGTAAAATTAAGCTTTTTCACAGTTATTTTAAAGTGCAATTCTTGAAAAATCACCGAGGATTTATGGGGTGGCTTTGAGGCGCTACAGCAGCTTCTATAATGCCACAATAAGATAAATAAGTGCGACTATGCAAAATATGGTAAAGCCGAAATCAAAATATTTATAATAGCTTTCTCCCGGGGCTTTACTGCGGTTGAAAAAGATATATATTTGTGTGTTAAACCGTTTTAACAGCATGAATACAATATATATAATAGCCACAAAAATCCATGTAAAATTGCCGCTGCCCCTGTGTGTCTCACCACGCTGTAAAATTATGGATTTTACAGTTTCCGCCGTGACCAGCTCTTGGTTAAAGCCATCGGGGTAGGTGACAGTGCCATCAGAGGATAACACAATTTCAGCGCCGTCTGCTATTATTTTTCCGCCGCCGCCGATTTGTTTTTGCACCACAAGAGTTTTTGGGGTGGAATTTTTGACGGCTGTGTAGGTAATTGTGTTTATATTGGCACTTTTTTTATAGAAATTGTCATTTACAAATATTCCTTTGGAAAAAAACATAAAAAGGAATATAATAATATAGACTATAAAGAATATTGCCAAGCACACGCTTTTTTTAATATTTTTCTTAAAAAATTCAAGGGAAAATTCCATAATATCACCTCGGGAGTTATTTTACCATAAAATATGGTGTAATTCAAATAAAAAATGATGAAAAAAATGCGCAATAAGTGCAAAATTAGTGTCAAGTGGTTCAAAAATTTTGATAGATTGTACAATTATTTGAGAAAATCTAACATAACACTTGAAAAATAGAACAGATATTGTATGATATAGTTATTATTGTGCGCCACTTATATAAGAGTTATTAAATGAATAATGGAGAAAATATATGACGATAGCGGAAAAAGAAAAAAGATATGTGGATATAATCGAAGGTCATATGGCAAAGGGCGTTGAGTTTTTTACCAGCCATGGCATACTCATTGACGAGACTGTCACCATCGGCGCCGGCACAAAAATACTGCCCGGTACTATTTTAAAGGGTAACACAAAAATTGGTGAAAATTGTGTTATTGGGCCTAACAGTTTGCTAGAAAACTGTACCGTTGAGTCAGGAGCGGTGATAAACGCCTGTCAGTGCTATCAATCGGTGATAATGGAGGGCGCAAAAATTGGCCCCTTTACCCAAATTCGCCCCGATTGTGTAATAGGCAAAGGCGCAAAAATAGGGGACTTTGTGGAGGTTAAAAACTCCAACATCGGCGAGGGCACTGCCATAGCTCACCTCACATATATTGGGGACAGCGATGTGGGCAGGCACGTTAATTTCGGCTGCGGAGTTGTGACGGTCAACTATGACGGCGAGAACAAAAACCGCACCACCATTGGGGATTATGCTTTTATTGGGTGCAATTCAAACTTGATAGCACCCGTTAAGATAGGAATGGGCGCATACACGGCGGCAGGCTCTACCATAACTAAGGACGTGGGGGACACAGACCTTGCAGTGGCACGGGCAAGACAGGAAAACAAAATAGGGTGGGCAAAACAAAAGCTGGCAAAGTACATAGAAAAACATTCAAGATAGCAAAGAGAACAGAAAAAAGTTTTTAATGGCAGGATGGAAGCTTGACATAAGTTATAACTATTTGTTATAGGTTGTGACAAAAGTTAAAAGAAAAAAGAGGTAAAAGGATGAACGTTCACGGTAAAGATATCAAGATTTTTGCAGCTAACGCAAGTAAAAACCTAGCACAGAGAATTGCAGACCAACTGGGATTGCCTCTGGGCAAGTGCGAGGTTGGACAGTTCAGCGATGGCGAAATTGCGGTTTCAATCCACGAGACGGTGCGTGGAAGCGACGTTTTTGTAATTCAAAGTACAAACACGCCGGTGAATAACAATATTATGGAGCTGCTCATTATGATTGACGCCCTTAAAAGAGCATCAGCTGGGCGCATAACAGCGGTTATCCCATATTTTGGGTACGCTCGTCAAGACAGAAAAAGCAAGTCCCGTGACCCGATTACCGCAAAATTAGTGGCAGACCTTATCACAGCGGCAGGTGCTGACCGTGTGCTCACAATGGATTTACACGCCGCACAAATTCAAGGCTTTTTCAACATACCTCTTGACCATCTTGTGGGTATGCCGTTGCTTTCAAGGCTTTTTGAGACAAAGCACCTAGAAGATTTAGTGGTGGTAAGCCCTGACCTTGGCTCCGTTACTAGAGCGAGAACCTTCGCAAATGCTCTTGACGCACCTATCGCTATTATAGATAAACGCCGCCCCAAGGCAAATGTATCGGAAATCATGAATATTATCGGAGAGATAGACGGCAAAAATGTGGTAATTATCGACGATATTATCGACACTGCGGGCACACTTTGCAACGCTGCAAATGCCCTTAAAGAGCGTGGGGCAAAATCCGTTCGTGCCTGTGCAACCCATGGGGTGCTGTCAGGCCCTGCCATCGAAAGAATTGAAAAGAGCGCTATCGAGGAGCTGATAATTCTTGACACAATCTTCCTGCCCGAGGAAAAGCATATCTCGAAAATCACCACCGCCTCGGTGGCAACGGTTTTTGCAGACGCTATCAGAAGAATTTACGCAGACCAAAGTATCTCCACTCTTTTCAACAGCTAATATATGTTTTTAAAAGGCAGTCAAGGGGCGGATTATCTTGTGGTTGGGCTGGGAAACCCCGGTGGTAAATATGAGGGGTCACGGCACAACATCGGCTTTGAAACGATAGATTTTATAGCTCAAAAGGCGGGCACAAAGATTGTAAAAGCAAAGTTCAGCGGTCTTTATGGGGTGTGGCAGTACAAGGACAGGAAGATACTATTGTTAAAGCCACAGACCTTTATGAACCTTTCCGGTCAATCGGTGGGGGAAGCGGCGAGATTTTACAAGATAAAACCGGAGAATACCCTTATAATATATGATGATGTGTCCTTGGACGTGGGCAAGGTGCGTATTCGTACCAAAGGCTCTGCCGGTGGGCACAACGGAATAAAAAGTATCATTGAGAACATTGGAGAGGAATTTCCACGGATAAAAATTGGGGTTGGGCAAAAGCCCCATCCCGACTATGATTTAGCCGATTGGGTGCTGGGAAAGTTTAGTCAAGGGGACAAAAAGCTTTTGCAGGAAAGATTTGAGGACGTTTATAGCGCCGCAGAGCTTTTAATCGACAGCCAAGTGGAAAAAGCCATGAATTTATACAATAAATAGCAAAAAGCCGTACCGGTGTGTTAAGCTCGGTACGGCAAAAGCTTGTTATGTGAGAAAATTCCATAAAAATAATAAGGGGGCAGAGAATGTTTTTAAAGGAGATATCCAAAACAGTAGAATTCGAAAAGCTTTTGGCGCAGGTAGAGGAATACACAAAGCCCATAGCCTTGTTTGGGCTGTCTCAAACCGCCCGTGCCGCCTTTATAAAAGCCATACAGACCGCCACAGACCGTCCTGTTTTGGTGCTCACCAAGGATGAAAAAAGCGCCAATCGTCTAAATGACGACATAAGCTTTTTTGGGGACAAGGCACAGGTGTTTTCTCAAAGAGATTTGACGCTGCGCCCGCTGGAGGGGTTTTCTCGTGAGTACGAGTACCGCCGCATAAAAACCATAGGTAATTTAGTCTCAAAGCAGTGCAACATTGTAATTTCCCCTTTGGATGCCTGTCTCATGTACACTATGCCAAAGGAAAAATTCTTGGAAAACACTCTCACAATCAAGAGCAGCACCACCATAAAGCAGTCGGATTTTGCACTGCGGCTAATCAGCGCCGGATATGTGCGCCGTGACATGGTGGAGGGGCCGGGGCAATTTTCCATACGTGGGGACATTGTGGACTTGTACACTCCCGATATGCCCTTGCCCGTGCGCATGGAATTTTGGGGGGATGAAATAGACAGAATAAACACCTTTGAAATAGAGACACAGCGGCGGGTTGACCAGATAAAAAAGGTTCACATCTCCCCTGTAAAGGAGGTTCTTTTTACCTCCTGTGAGGAGGCGCTGCAAGCCATTGAAAATGGAGCAAAGCGCCTTGGGGCAAAGCAGCTTGAACAGTATAGGCAAGCCACGCAAAAGGATATAGTCACCCTGCAAAATGGAATTATGCCCCAGACCATGGACAAGTATATCTCCCTGTGTTACCGTGAAAAGGCTACACTGTTTGACTATCTGGAGCACCCAATAATCTTCATTGACGACTACAGCGCTACCAAGGAAAACTACACCCAGAGCTTGTGGCAGCTAAACCAAGATATCGAGACGCTTTTAACGGATAAAATATTGGCAAAGGGCATGGAGGAATACTATGCGCCATATTCCTATCTGTTAAAGCTGACTGAAAATATACCAACAGTTGTGGCGGAGGACTTTGTTCGAGGAATAAATGACATCCCCTTTTCCCAAATTATAAATATAAGCTGCAATCTACTCCCAAGCTGGGCGGGGGAATACAAAATTTTAGCAGAGGACATAGAGCAGCTTGTAAAGCAAAAGTATAAAATTGTGGTGCTGGCAGGGACGAAAAAATCGGCAAAAAGCTTGGCGGAGGACTTGCGTGGCTTTGGTTATGACAGCATCTATCTTGAAAATGATACCGAGCTAATGCCCGGCACAGTGGCGGTCACCTTTGGGCACACTCAGCAGGGCTTTGAGCTGCCGCTGCAAAAGCTGTGTCTTATAACGGGCAGAAAGCTAAATGTTTTGGCGCAGAAGGTGGCGGCAAAAAAGAGCAAGGACGCACTGACCTCCATCGACCAAATCTCAAAAGGGGACTATGTGGTACACCAAAATTATGGCATCGGAATATATGACGGTGTCCACAATGTGAGTATGCAGGGGGTTACTAAGGACTATATTAAGGTGCTTTTTCAAGGCAAGGACAGCCTGTTTGTGCCGGTAACCCAGCTGGATTTAATAAGCCGCTACAGCTATTCCCAAGAGGGGGAAAATGTAACACTGTCAAAGCTTGGCTCGGAAAACTGGAAAAAAACCAAGCAAAAGGCGAAAAAGGCAACCCAAGAGATGGCGGCGGAGCTTATTCGTCTCTACGCTGAAAGGGAGCGGGCGGTGGGTTATCAATTCGATCCGGACACCGAGTGGCAGCGGGATTTTGAGGCACGGTTTATCTATGACGAGACGGAGGATCAGCTAAAATCCATCTGCGAAATTAAAAAGGATATGGAGATACCCTACCCCATGGAGCGGCTGCTCTGCGGTGATGTGGGGGTGGGAAAAACCGAGGTTGCCCTGCGTGCGGCGTTCAAGGCGGTGATGAACTCAAAGCAGGTGGCAATACTGGTGCCGACCACCGTACTGGCGTGGCAGCACTACAACACGCTGATACAGAGAATGGAGAATTTCCCCATAAACATACAGCTGCTGTCACGGTTTCGCACGGCAAAGCAGCGAGACGCCACCATTCGGGATATAAACAGCGGCGTGGCGGATATTGTGGTGGGAACTCACGCACTGATACAGAAAAGCGTAAAATTCAAAGATTTAGGGCTGGTGGTAATAGACGAGGAGCAGCGCTTTGGGGTGGCTCACAAGGAAAAGCTAATAGAGGGCTTTAAAAGTGTGGATGTGCTCACCCTTTCCGCAACCCCAATACCACGAACTTTGAGCATGGCGCTAAATGGAATACGGGATATGTCCACCATTGAGCAGCCCCCATATGACCGCATACCCATCGAAACTTACGTGTCGGAATATGACGAAAAAACCATCGCCTTTGCCTTAAACCGAGAGATTAACCGTGGGGGGCAGTGCTACTATCTTCACAACCGTGTGGAAACTATCGACCAGTGTGCATTAAAGGTGCAGCGGTTTTGCCCCGAGGCACGGATAGGTGTGGCACATGGGCAGATGAACGAGGTGCGCCTGTCCACCGTGTGGCAGCAGCTAATAAACGGCGAGATTGATATTTTGGTGTGCACCACCATCATCGAGACGGGCATTGATGTGCCCAACTGCAACACCTTGGTAATAGAGGACTCGGACAGAATGGGCTTGAGTCAGCTCTACCAGATACGAGGGCGAGTGGGGCGCTCCACACGAAAATCTTACGCCTACTTTACCTTTCGCAAGGACAAGGTGCTAAGCGAGGTGGCGGTCAAACGGCTGAATGCAATAAAAGAGTTTACAAGCTTCGGTTCAGGGTTTAAAATAGCTATGAGAGACTTGCAGATAAGGGGCGCAGGCAGTATTTTGGGTAAAACTCAAAGTGGGTTTATGATGTCTATAGGCTATGATTTATATGTGAAGCTGCTAAACCAAGCCATAGCCATCGAGAGGGGAGAGACGGTCAAAACAGAAAAGAGCGACTGCCTAATCGACATTACCGTGGACGCTTTTATACCGGAAAAATATATACCCTACACCCAAAACAGAATTGAAAGCTACAAGCGCATCGCTGCCTTGGAAAGTGAGGGGGATGTGTCGGATCTGCTGGACGAAATGCAGGACAGGTATGGGGATGTGCCCCCTAGCGTAATGGGGCTTGTGGACATCTCTCTGCTGCGTGTGACGGCAGCGTCCGTTGGAATAAATGAGGTGGTTCAGCGCAAGGACAACATTTTGTTCTACTCAAACGCCTTTGACAAGCTGGATATGGGGGCGGTCATAAAGGGAACAAAGCATAAAATAAGCATTAACACCGGAGAAAAACCCTATATTGGGGCACAGATAAACAGCACAGAAAGCCCCTTGGAGGTCATGAAAGATATGCTGGCAGTATTCAAAAACAATTATCAACAATAAATATACACATTTAGCAGATAAAATGTTATAATCTATCAGGTGAAAACAATATTTTATAAAAGCTATACTTTAAGAAAGCTATTTTAGGAGGATATCCCAATGAAAATCAAAAAAATCACAGCACTTTTGCTCACGGTGGCGCTGGGGGCAACTATGCTCATAGGCTGCTCAAAAAACTACACCTCGGTCATGACCATTGACGGCGAGGAGATTGCTCCAAACATCTATCTTTTGTCCCAGCTTGAAAGTTACATGAATGCCTCTAAAAAAGCCGAGGCAGGCACTGACGTTTTGAAATCCACAATAGAGGAAAAACCGGCACAGCAATGGATTCATGACGAGACGATAAAAACCTTGCAGTCCTATGTCTTTACAAACAAAGAATTTGACAGCCGTAAATTGTCCATGACAGAGGACGAGCTGCTACAGATAGATGCCACAGCACAGTCTATGTGGTCTATCATGGAGCCTATGTACAAGCCAAATGGGGTTGGGTTTGAAACCTACAAGGATATGCTTTTAAGCACCTATAAAGGGGATAAGATTTTTGATGCCATCTATGGGGAGGGTGGAGAAAAAGCACCTACCAATGATGAGGTTAAAAAATATTTGCAGGAAAACTATATTCGCTTGAAGGGCTTTAAGCTGTCAAAGATGGACGCAGAGGGCAAAGCCGTGAGCGAGGGCGCAGTAAAAGAGCTTTCCGATGCCGCCAATGAGGCGGTAAAAGAGCTTAATGAGGGCGCTGCATTTGAGGAAACACTGGTAAAATATATGACTATGGGCGGAGCGATTGTAAAATCCGAGACAGATTATTCCTCTGCCGCAGGTCACATCTGGGAAGAATTCATTAAAAAGGATTCAGAGAAATATCCAATAGAATTTGTAAACAAGGGATTTGCTGCATCAGTGGACGGCAAATACACCGTGTACGAGGCAGAGGATGGCTTTATAGTTTACACAAAGGTGGATAATTTTACAAACGAGGGGGAGATTGACTCCCTGAAAAAGAGCTTGGTGGCAGAGATGAAGAATGCCGAATTTTCCGAGTTTATCCAAAAGGGCGCAGCGGCTTTGGAAATAAAAGCAGATGATGGGGCGGTTAAATACTATTCCGTGTCCAAGATAAAATATTAATAAAATACTAAAAAATGCACCGATAGTCAGCGATGACGGTAAGGTTAGTGCGTCAGCTAAAACAGGTGGCAGTAAAGTGTCACCTGTTTTGTGATTTTATTACATACTTTTGCCGTATATATATATAATATTATACATATAAACAATTAATGACAGGGTGTGGGGGGCAGCGGAGATAACTTTCGCTGGGTTCGGCACAATAAAAGGAGAGTAATATATGAATACAAGCTTTGATATAATTATAATAGGTCTTGGGCCTGCCGGAGTTTCCGCCAGTCTTTACACACAGCGAGCGGGTATGAAAACCCTTTTGGTGGGGCAAGAAAGCCTATCTTTGGAAAAGGCGGAAAAAATAGAAAATTATTATGGGCTGGACAGAGCCATGTCCGGCAAGGAGCTGTACGCAGCAGGGATAAAGCAGGCGCAAGCTGTGGGTGCGGAGATAGTAAAGGATCAGGTGGTGGCAATAAGCTGGGAGGGGGACTACACCGTTAAAACCACACAGGAGCAGTTCACCGCAAAATCCGTTATAATAGCCACAGGAACAAAGAGGGACACTCCTCGTATTGAAGGGCTAAAGGAATTGGAGGGGCTGGGGGTCAGCTACTGCGCAGTGTGTGACGGCTTTTTTTACAAGGGTAAAAAGGTGGCGGTTTTGGGCAGCGGCGACTACGCTATAGAGGAAGCCACACATTTAAAAGCCATAGCGGAAGGTGTCACCATATTGACAGATGGGGCTGTGCCCAAAAATAGGCAGGCGGAATTTGAGTATGTGGAAAAGAAGATAAAGAAAATCCAAGGCACACAAAAGGTGGAAGGGGTTTGCTTTGAGGACGGAAGTGTTTTGGAGGTGAGCGGAGTTTTTGTGGCGGTGGGTACTGCCGGAGCTACCGACCTTGCCAAAAAGCTGGGGGCGCAAACGGAGGGCAACTATATTGTAGTGGATGAAAATATGCAGACCAATCTGCCGGGGCTGTACGCAGCAGGGGACACAACAGGAGGGCTGTTGCAGGTGGCAAAGGCGGTGTACCAAGGGGCGATGGCAGGCACTCAAAGCGTTAAATTTGTGAGAGGTTTAAAAAAATGATGGAGAAGGATATAAAGGTAGCCTTGGGGCGGTACCGCCATTTTAAGGGCAATGAATATGAGGTGCTGTACATGGCAAAACATTCGGAAACCTTAGAGGATATGGTGGTTTACAGAGCGCTTTACGGCGAGGGCGGAATATGGGTGCGTCCGGCGCATATGTTTTTAGAGCAGATAACAAGAGACGGAAAAACTTTCCCAAGATTTGAAAAGCTATAGGGTGATGGCGAAAGGTCAAGGCGAAAGGTCAAGGCGCAAGGCTCGATTGAAGGGCAAGGCTCAAGGGGCAAGGCGTAAGTCGCAAGGGGCAGGAAAAAAGGCGCAAGCTATAAAGCACAAAGGAAACATCGCTTAGCAGATATACAACACAAAAATAATACAAAAAGGCATTGATAAATCTTTAACAATATGGTATGATACTAAAAAATGCGGAAAAAGTGGCGTTTTGGGGGTAAGGAACAAGAGGAGCGGATAATTTTTTGGGTTATCCTCAAATTGTTATAGATTTATCATACATTGGTATAACTATTTTGTTTATATTGCGCTAAAATAAGTTGAAATTTGTTGATATTATAATATTTTGTGTTATACTTTAATATATAAAAATTAATATAGGTGGTGTGTGCTTGCAAAATACCAACAAGAAAATCTACAATTCACTCAAATATCTAAGCTTGCTGTCACAGCTTGGCATCTCACTTATCGTACCGCCCTTGATGTGCATTTTGGCTGCCACGTGGATTAAAAATCGCTTTGGAATGGGCGATTGGATTGTTGTGGCAGGCATTATTTTTGGCATTGGCGGCGGAATTACCAGTGTGTACAACTATTTAAAAGTGGCGATGAATGACGCAAAAAAGAGCCAGCAGGAGTATGAGGATAAATTCAAATAATTTTATTAAGGAGAGAAATACTATGAAACTTGATGCAGAAGTGGTAAAACAGATAAAAAATATCGCAATGTACAACGGAGTTTTGACAGCAATTTTGAACTTGGTGTTCTTCCTTATAGGCAAATGGGACTACACAGTTTTGTTGGGTTCGCTTTTAGGGTACTCGGTGTCCCTTATAAGCTTTATTTTTTTGGGTATAAGTATTCAAAAGGCTATGGAAAAAGAGCAAAAGCAAGCCCAAGCGTATATGCAAAGCACATACATTGGCAGGATGGCGTTCACGGTGGTTATGATAGTCATTGCAATAACAGTACCGGCAATAAACTGGGTCAGTGCAGTCATACCATTAGTGTTTACCAGAATATCAATTATGCTTATGAATTTTATAAAGAAGGAGGAATAAAAAAGGAATGAGTGTAGAGATAAATGGCCCTAGAATACTGTTTAATCTGCCATGGCTTGGCGGAATAGCAATAACAGAAAGTATAGTCCACAGCTGGCTTGTGATGGGTTTTGTGGCGCTGGTCTGCCTTTACATCACCCACAATATGTCGGTGGATAAGCCTAAAAAAAGGCAAGTCATAGCGGAAAAGCTTGTGGAGATGTTGACAGGTCTTGTGAAAAACTCCATGGGCGAGCAGTGGCAATTTTTTACCCCTTACATAGGAGCAGTTTTTTCCTACAGCTTTTGCTCTAGCATTATGAGTATCACCGGTCTGCGCAGCCCTACAGCGGATTTTTCCGTCACATTGGGAATGGCGCTTATAACATTTATAATGATAGAGTACTACAATTTAAAGACAAAGGGCCCTTGGGGATTTATCGTCCGATTCACACAGCCGGTTGCGGTTATGACCCCATTGAACATCTTGAGCGAAGTGGCAACGCCGGTTTCCATGTCACTGCGTCATTTTGGCAATATAACGTCCGGGCTTGTAATAACAGGGCTTATATATGGCTCATTAGCGGCGCTCAGCAGCTTTGTTTTAGGATGGATTCCAAACGCATTTATTCAAAATATACCTATTTTTCAAGTGGGTATACCGGCGGTGCTGTCAATGTATTTTGACGTGTTCACCAGCACACTACAGGCTTACATTTTCTGTATGCTTACCATGGTATATGTATCGGGAGCGGCAGAATAGTAATATAATTATTTTTATGTAAAACATTTATCACGAAAGGTTAAATTGGAGGTTTATTATTATGGAAAGAGCAATAGTTTTAGCAGCATCAGCAGTTGGCGCAGGTCTTGCAATGATCGCCGGCTTAGGGCCTGGTATCGGTGAAGGTTACGCAGTTGGACAGGCTTGTTCTGCAATCGGCCGTCAGCCAGAAGCACAGTCAAACGTTACATCTACAATGATTTTAGGTTGTGCCATCGCTGAGTCAACAGGTATCTACTCATTGGTTATAGCCTTGATACTTTTGTACGCAAACCCACTTATCAAGCTACTGTAATAGCGGCTTTGAGGGGCATTACAATAAGCGAAAGGAGGCTACAAGCAAGTGCCGGAATTTATTGAATTTTTTACAATTGACAAATGGACATTATTATTTACTTGGGTAAATATGTTCATTATGTTTATGATTATCAAAAAACTACTGTTCAAGCCTGTTTTAAAGATATTAAATCAGCGTAAAGAGCAGATAGAAAATATGTACACCGAAGCGAGCACAGCCACAGATAATGCCATTAAGATGGAAAAAGATTACACGGAAAAAATCGCTCTTTCCAAGGATGAGGCAGGGGAAATTATAAAAACAGCTACCCTCACAGCCCAAAGGCGTGAAGCGGAAATCTTGGCGGAAGCCAAGGAAAAAGCAGATGCACTCACCCAGCGTGCTCAGGTGGAAATTGAGCAGGAAAAGAAGAAAGCATACGGAGAAATCAAGGGCGAAATTGCAGAAATTTCTGTTGCCATAGCCGCAAAATTGGTCGAGAGAGAAATCAATGCTAAAGACCATGAGGCGCTAATCTCACAATTTATTGAGAATGTGGGTGAGGGCAAATGAACAAGATAGCAAACGTCTATGCCGGTGCTCTTTTCGAAATTTCCTTTGAGGAAAAAAAGGACGGAGAAATTCTGTCGCAGGTAAAGACACTTAAAACGGTTTTTGAGGAAAATCCACAGTTTATAGAGGTTTTGGCAGCTCCCATGATATCCAAAGAGGAAAAGCTCGCTCTCATAGACAATACCTTTAAGGGCAATGTGGATGGCTATGTTTTGAATTTTATCAAGGTTATGCTTGAAAGAAAAGCTGTGAGTCTACTTACAGAAAGCTTTGAGGCTTTTGAAGAAATTTACAACAAGCACTACAACATAGAAAAAGTCGTGGCAACAACAGCGGTAGAATTGTCTATGGAGCTGCGCAAAAAGCTTATGGACAAGCTTGCCGCCACCACAGGGAAAACCATACTTTTGGAAAACCGTGTGGACAAGGATTGTTTAGGTGGGGTGGTTTTGAAGTTCAGCGACACCCAGCTTGACGATTCCATCGAACAAAAGTTAAAGGCTATCAAAGCAGAACTTGCAAAGATATAGATGCAGTATAGCAGACGGGCACAGCCCAAAAATTTTTAAGAAAGCAGGTGTATTATGCAGCTTAAACCTGAAGATATAAGCAAAATCATCAAGGATCAAATTAAGAATTACGACTCTAAAATTGAGCAGAGCGAAACGGGTACGGTAATTCAAGTTGGCGATGGTATTGCTAAGGTGCACGGTTTAACAAACTGTATGGCTAATGAGCTTATCCAGTTTCCAAGCGGCGAATATGGTATGGCTCTTAACCTTGAAGAAACAAGCGTATCAGTTGTTATTCTGGGCAAGGATGAAGAAATAAAAGAGGGTGACATTGTAAAGAGAACGGGCAATGTTGTCTCCGTCCCCGTTGGGGAAAATATGATTGGCCGTGTTGTGAACAGCCTAGGACAGCCTATTGACGGCAAAGGCCCTATAGATACAAAGGAGATACGCCCTATAGAAAAGGTGGCTCCCGGTATCATCACAAGAAAAGGGGTAAGCGTTCCATTGCAGACGGGTATCAAGGCAATTGACAGTATGATTCCTATTGGCCGTGGTCAGCGTGAGCTTATAATCGGGGACAGACAGACAGGTAAAACTATCATAGCCACAGATACTATCATCAACCAAAAGGGGCAGGATGTTATCTGTATTTACGTTGCCATCGGGCAGAAAAACTCAACCGTTGCACAGCTGGTGGAAACCTTGACAGCGGCAGGGGCTATGGACTACACAATCGTTGTGTCCTCCAGTGCAAGTGAGCTAGCTCCTTTGCAGTACATAGCGCCTTACTCGGGCGTTACCATGGCAGAATATTTTATGGATCAAGGCAAGGATGTTTTGATAATCTATGACGATTTATCAAAGCACGCCGTGGCTTACCGTGCCCTGTCTCTATTGATAAGAAGACCTCCGGGACGTGAAGCCTACCCTGGTGACGTATTCTACCTCCACTCACGTCTGCTGGAAAGAGCGGCGAGAGTTTCCCAGGAGTACGGCGGCGGCTCTATAACGGCGCTTCCAATAATCGAGACACAGGCAGGTGACGTTTCGGCGTACATCCCAACCAACGTAATCTCCATCACTGATGGTCAGATATTCCTAGAGACAGAGCTGTTTAACTCGGGCATCCGTCCAGCTGTTAACCCTGGTATATCCGTTAGCCGTGTTGGTGGTACAGCCCAGATAAAAGCCATGAAAAAGGTTGCAGGTCAGCTTAAACTGCTGTACTCTCAGTACATTGAATTAAAGAGTTTTTCACAGTTCGGCTCCGACCTTGACCAAGATACAAAGGATCGTCTTGACCAAGGGGCAAGAATTGTGGAGGTGCTAAAGCAGTCAAAATCAAAGCCAGTGCCCGTTGCAAAACAGGTTATCATTATATTTGCAGTTACAAAGAACTATCTAAAGGATGTTGCAATTGAGGATATAAGAGACTTTGAGGCAGGTCTGCTAGAATATATCGAGACGGAAAAGCCACAGATTTTGGACTCTATAAACGAGACAAAGGATTTGACGGCGGAAAACACCGAGGAGATAATCCAAGCAATCACCACATATAAAACAAAATTTATACCTAAAAAATAAGAAGAAAGGAAGGTGTATAGGCTATGGCAGGCGGGTCAATGAAAGACATTAAGCTGCGCATAAAAAGCGTGGAAAGCACCATGCAGATTACCAAAGCCATGGAGCTTGTAGCCTCCTCAAAACTCAGGAAGGCCAAAATCAGAGTGGAAAAATCAAGGCCATATTTCGTGGCACTGTACAAGACACTCAATGACATTGCGGCCTCCAACACCGAATTTTCCTCTGTATTTTTAAAGGAAAGACCCGAAGTGAAAAAAGTCGGCTATGTGATAATAGCAGGCGACAGAGGGCTTGCCGGCGGTTACAACAGCAATATGTTCAAGCTGTTTTTACAGCACTCACAGGGCAAAGAGGTGTGTGCCATCCCCGTGGGGAAAAAGGCTGTGGAATTTTGTAAAAGAAAAAATATAGAAATCGTCTCGGACGAATTTGCAATAGCGGAGGATGTTTCCGTGTCGGCATGTTCAAGAGCCGGGGCGCTGATGACTGCCATGTTTAAAGCGGGAGAAATCGACGAGGTATACATCGGTTACACAACCTTTGTTTCCATGCTGTCACAGGAGGCGACCATGATGAAGGTGCTGCCACTTGTGAATATCGAGGCACAGAAGGAAAGAGAAAAAACCGATGGCCCCAAGGTGCTCACCCTGTACGAGCCAAGCAGCGAAAGTCTGTTTAACATTGTAGTGCCCCAGTATGTATCGGGGCTTGTTTACGGTGCGTTGGCAGAGAGCTGGGCAAGTGAATTGGGCGCAAGGAGAACGGCTATGGATTCTGCCTCCAAGAACGCAAGTGAGATGGTGGACGAGTTAAGCCTTAAATACAACCGTGCAAGACAGGCGGTTATCACAAGTGAAATAACGGAGATTGTTTCCGGTGCAGACGCACTGAAATAAAGTGCACAATTGTTACAGTTAAAAAAATCTTCAAAAAAGGAGAAACTAAATGAGCCAATCAAATATTGGTAAGGTGGTACAGATAATAGGCGCTGTCATAGATATTAAATTTGACAGCGAGCATCTGCCCGCCTTGCTTAACGCCATAAATATTAAAAATGGCGACCAAAAACTCGTTGTTGAAGTGGCACAGCACCTAGGTGACAACGTGGTTAGATGTATTGCTATGTCCTCAACCGATGGTTTGGTTCGTGGAATAGAGGCGGTGGATACCGGCTCTCCCATCACCGTTCCGGTGGGCAGAGAGACATTGGGCAGAATTTTCAATGTTTTGGGGGATGCGGTGGACGAAAAAGAGCAGCCGCAAACAGCCAAAAGAATGCCGATACACGCCAAAGCGCCAACCTATGACGAGCAAGCGACCTCCACAGAAATCTTGGAGACGGGCATCAAGGTTGTTGACCTTATGTGCCCCTATGCAAAGGGCGGCAAAATTGGTCTGTTCGGCGGTGCAGGCGTGGGTAAAACCGTGCTTATCACCGAGCTTATCAACAACGTGGCAACACAGCACGGCGGTCTTTCCGTCTTTGCAGGTGTTGGCGAAAGAACCCGTGAGGGCAACGACCTTTATCACGAGATGCAGGAGAGCGGTGTTATAAACAAGACAGCTCTAGTATTCGGACAGATGAATGAGCCACCTGGAGCGAGAATGAGAGTTGCACTGTCAGGGCTTACCATGGCGGAGTACTTCCGTGATGAGGAGCATCAGGACGTGCTTTTGTTCATAGACAATATATTCCGTTTCACTCAGGCAGGCAGTGAGGTTTCCGCTCTGCTGGGGCGTATGCCTTCAGCCGTTGGATATCAGCCGACACTAGCTACCGAAATGGGTGCTTTGCAGGAGAGAATTACCTCCACTAAAAAAGGTTCTGTAACTTCAATACAGGCGGTTTACGTGCCGGCTGATGACCTTACCGACCCGGCCCCTGCAACAACCTTTGCTCACCTTGACGCCACCACAACCCTGTCAAGACAGATTGCCTCACTGGGCATCTATCCGGCGGTTGACCCACTGGATTCTTCCAGCCGTATCTTGACCCCCGAGGTGGTAGGACAGGAGCATTTTGACGTGGCAAACGGCGTGCAGACCATACTGCAAAGATATAAGGAATTGCAGGATATCATAGCCATCATGGGTATGGACGAATTGTCCGAGGAGGACAAGCTGATAGTTAACAGAGCTAGAAAAATTCAGCGTTTTCTCTCTCAGCCCTTTACCGTTGCGGAGCAGTTTACCGGCATGAAGGGCAAATATGTTTCCCTTGCCGACACCATCCGTGGCTTTAAGGAAATTCTTGAGGGCAAGCATGACGATTTGCCGGAATCTGCATTTATCTTTGCAGGAACAATAGAGGATGTTATAGAAAAAGCTAAAAAGGGGGAATAATTAATGCAATCATTCAACCTTAAAATTATAACGTCAAAAAATGGCGTAAAGTTCGATGGTGAGGCGCAGAGCGTTATGGTGCGCACCGTCATGGGAGATGTGAATATATGGGCAAAGCACATCGACTATGTGACGGCGCTGGGCATAGGCAAAGCGGTGGTAACCATCGGGGACGAAAAGCGTAACGCAGCGTGTAATGGCGGCGTGCTGACTGTGTTAAAGGGCGAGGTCACATTGCTGGCGTCCACCTTTGAATGGCAGGAGGAAATTGACCTAAACAGAGCTAATGAGGCACTGGAGAGAGCCAAGGAAATAATGACCAACGCACAGGACGCAAGGCAGCTTGAGCTGGCAAAGCTTAGAATACAAAGAGCGCTTACAAGAATAGACGTTAAAGACGACTAAAATAAAAACAATACCACAGCGGCACAAACCCGACTGTGGTATTTTTTTGTCTTTATATATTTTGGCTCTATAATAAGGCGCTATAATAAATGTTGGGTAAGCGGGGAATAGAGCCGATATCATCTCAACTATATCTCTATAATGCTTTCTATGCTTTCGATATGAACCTTTTTTCTGTGCTCTAAGGTTATACAAAATTCATCCATATGGGTTACAATTCCAGCTATATCTGTAAGCACCTCACTGGTAGTTTTGTATATAATAATATAACCGTTTCCATTTGTGATAGTGTGATTTTTTCCCTTTACATTGATAGTTTGTGACTGCATAAATGTTATCCTCCCTATTATATATTATAAACCATTTTGGTATATTTGGCAACTAATTACCATAATATGGCTATAATTTATTTAGTCATTTGACATTTCAATGGGCAAATACACTATATATGATATGGCGAGGGAAACTTATGTATGAGAACATACGAAACCTGAGGGAGGATTCAGACCTTTATCAAAAGGACGTTGCCAACTATCTTAACTGCTCCCAGGTTTGCTATTCACGCTATGAAAGAGGGGCAAGAGATGTGCCTACAGAGATACTCATAAAGCTTGCAAAGTTTTACAATACCAGCACCGATTATCTGCTTGGCCTGACGAATGAAAAAGCACCCTATGGAAATTTTAGGTAAAAGCAGCAGCCATTAACTGTTTATCCCCTAATAAAACCTATAAAGTGGGATATATTGAGGATATATCATCGATATGGCTTGACGAAAGGGCAGTTTAGCTTTAAAATAAGAATAGTATTATTATTTTGGAGGATGAAATGTTAAATCAAGAAAAAACAATGGAAAAAGTCATTGCACTTTGCAAAGGCAGAGGTTACGTTTACGCAGGCAGCGAAATTTACGGCGGCCTTGCAAACACATGGGATTACGGTCCATTGGGTGTGGAATTTAAAAACAACGTAAAAGCGGCGTGGAGAAAAAAGTTTATCCAAGAAAGCCCCTACAACGTAGGTCTTGATGCGGCTATACTTATGAACCCACAAACTTGGGTTGCTTCCGGCCATGTAGGTGGGTTTTCCGACCCTCTGATGGACTGTAAGGATTGCAAAACACGTCATCGTGCAGACAAGCTTATCGAGGATGCAGGCTTTGAGTGTGCAGGCTGGTCGGACGAAAAAATGAGAGAATTTATCACCGAAAAGGGCATAAAATGTCCAAGCTGCGGCAGCTCAAACTTCACCGATATAAGAAAATTCAATCTTATGTTCAAAACCTTTCAAGGGGTTACAGAGGATGCGAAAAACGAGATTTATCTGCGCCCCGAGACGGCACAGGGTATCTTTGTAAACTTTTCAAATGTTCAAAGAACCACCCGCAGAAAGCTGCCCTTTGGTGTGGCACAGGTTGGCAAAAGCTTTAGAAATGAAATCACCCCCGGCAACTTCACCTTTAGAACCCGAGAGTTCGAGCAGATGGAGCTGGAATTTTTCATAAAGCCCGGCACAAATATGGAATGGTTCCAATATTGGAGACAGTATTGCTACGATTTTTTATTGTCCTTGGGAATAAAAGGGGACAACCTAAAGCTGCGTGACCACGAGCAGGCAGAGCTTTCTCACTATTCTACCGCCACCACGGACATTGAATTTATGTTCCCATTTGGCTGGGGCGAGCTGTGGGGAATTGCAGATAGAGGCGCTTTTGACTTGACACAGCACTCGAAATTCTCCGGCAAAACCATGGAGTATTTTGACACCGAGACAAACGAGCACTATATTCCTCACGTTATCGAGCCATCTCTTGGGGCTGACCGTGTGGCACTTGCATTTTTGGTGGAAGCCTATGACGAGGAAGTGGTGGACGCTGAAAAGAACGACACGAGAATTGTTATGCGCTTGCATCCGGCATTGGCACCTTACAAGGCGTGTGTGTTGCCGCTGTCCAAAAAGCTAAGCGAAAAGGCAAGCGAGGTATACTCGGCACTGCAAAAAGACTTTATGATGGATTTTGATGATTCCGGCTCTATCGGCAAAAGATATCGCCGTCAAGACGAAATCGGCACACCTGTGTGTATCACCTATGACTTTGAAACGGAGACAGACGGCTGTGTGACGGTGCGTGACAGAGACACAATGGCACAGGAAAGAATTAAAATTGAAGATTTGAAAGCCTATATAGCAGACAAAATCAAATTTTAATGGGCAAAACCAAAGAAAATAGCAAAATAAAAGCATAAATTAAAATTCGCAGCCCCACTTGCCATTATCAGCAGGGGCTGCGAATTTGTTTTTTATTAAAATTGTGGAGTGGTGAGCCGTTTTGTGGCAACACCTAATTTTTTGCAAAAAAAATAAAGCCGACGTTATGCCGGCTTTCAGTTTTTTACTAGATAGCTCTTGTTACTTTGCCAGAGCGAAGACATCTGGTGCAAGCGTGAATATAACGTGGAGAACCATCTACGATAGCTTTGACTCTTTTCACGTTTGGTTTCCACGCTCTGTTTGAGCGTCTATGTGAGTGAGAAACTTGGTTGCCAAATTCTACACTCTTATTACAACAATCACATTTTGCCATATCTGTTGCACCCCCTAAAGTTTAATTAACTATAATATTCTAACATAAAAGTTATGTAAATGCAATACCTAAATGTATTACTCTTGTTTCATTGCTAAAATAGTTTACCACAAATAAACAAGAATAGCAAGTGGTAAATGCAAATATTTTTTAATTTAAACACAATAATCATATATTATTAAATAACAACTTGAAAAACTTTGCAAAAACACATATAATATAACTTTAGGAGAATAATTTATGAGATTTGATTTATTTGATATTATAGTGAGGGCTATCGTCCTTTTGACAACGATACCCGTTCACGAGGCGGCTCACGCATATATTGCAGACCGAATGGGCGACCCCACCGCACGTTACCAAGGCAGGCTCACCCTAAACCCAATGGCGCACTTTGATTTGATAGGCTCTTTGGCTATGATTTTTACCGGTATAGGCTGGGCAAAGCCTGTGCCAATAAATCCTAGAAACTTTGACGAGCCGAAAAAGGGAATGGCAATCTCGGCGGCGGCAGGGCCAATTTCCAACCTTTTACTTGCCACGGCAAGCCTCGCCATTGCAAAGGCACTAAGCTATCTTGCCTATGGCATGGGGGTAAACCCTCTATTGTCCACCCTATTCACAATCTTTATGACAATGTGCCATATAAACATATCATTGGCAATCTTCAACCTAATTCCCATTCCGCCCTTTGATGGCTCTCGAATATTCAACTATTTTCTATCGGACAAGTTTTATTTTAAAATTATGGAATATGAAAGATATATATTTATAGGGCTGTTTTTCGTGCTTTTCACCGGAATTTTGGATTTTCCAATAAGCTTTATAAGCAGCATCATCTTTAACATTTTGGATAAGCTCACATTTTTTGTGGATATTATCTTTAAAATCTTTGTATAAGTGGGTACTTGTGGAGGAATAAATGCAGCAACTTAGCTTTAAAGTGGAAGAATTTGAGGGTCCACTTGACCTTTTGCTATATCTCATCTCCAAAAACAAGATGAACATTCTTGATGTGGAAATCTTTGTGATAATAAACCAATATCTTGGGATAATAAATGGTGCTACCGACAGCGACCTTGATGTGGCAAGCGATTTTATCGACATGGCGGCTCGCCTAATCTACCTAAAGTCCGTTTACCTTTTGCCCAAGGACGAGGAGGGTGAAAAGCTAAAAGCAGAGCTGCAAGGTCAGTTAATCGAGTACAGCCAAGCAAAGCTCGCCTCGGAAAACCTGCGAAAAATGTATGTGGGTGATAGAATATTTGTAAGACCCATGGCGGAAATTCAAGAGGATATGACCTATGATATCATTCACCCTGTAAGCGATTTAATAAAGGCATACGCAGTGCTAGACGATAAATCTATCCGCCGTGCTCCCCCAAAGCAGGAAAAATTTGACACCCTTGTCACCGCCCCCATCGTGTCGGTGCAGTCAAAGATTTACACGGTGCTGAAAAACTTGATGAAGAACAAATTTACCACCCTGCAAAGTGCCTTTGATGATATTCACGGTAAAAGTGAGGCGATAGCCACCTTTTTGGCGGTGCTGGAGCTGTTGCGTGCCCACCGTGTGACCATTGACAAGGACGAAAATATGGCGCTGTGCAGAAAGCAAAGGAGATAAAGTTATGACGATAGAACAGAGCCTGCACGCTGCCGAGGCGATAATCTTTGCCAGCGGAGACGGCATAAGCACTCAGCGGCTAAAGGAATTGTTGGAGCTGGATTTAAAGCAGCTTCAATTTGTCCTGTCCTCACTTCATGAAAAATATGATGGGGAAAGCAGTGGAATAGTGCTTGTGAAGAACACAGAGCTTGTGTTTTTTACTACAAGTGAAGAATATTCCGACATTATATACAAGGCGCTCAGCCAAAAGAAAAACACCCCACTGTCCAATGCGGCTATGGAAACCTTAGCCATCATCGCTTACAATCAGCCTGTTTCAAGGGCGTTTATCGAGCAGGTAAGAGGGGTGGATTCCTCTAGCAGTGTGCAGACCCTGCTAACAAGAAACCTCATTGAGGAGGCAGGGCGGCTTGATATACCGGGCAAACCCATAAGCTATAAAACCACACCGGTATTTTTGCGGAGCTTTTCACTGGAAGGGCTGGCACAGCTACCAAAAATCAAGAGCAATCTGCCGGCGGGTAAGGTGGAACAGATGGATTTGACAGAGGACGAGGAAGATGCTTAAAATTTTGGCAATTATCGGCTATATACTTTTAGCGGTGATAATTTTCATATGCTGGGTAATAATTGTACCTAGGAGCATCTACATTGAATATGACAAAAAGGACAGCTTGACGGTTAAAATAAGAGTTTTCCTGTTTAAACTTAGCCTATATCCAAGGTTGTTTTTTCAAAAGGCAGAACGGCAGGAGGAGCAGGAGGGTCAGGAACAACAGGTGGAACAGGGACAACAGGGGCAGGAACAACAGGGGCAACAGGAACAACAGGAGCGGCAGGGACAACAGGGACAGCATACCCCACAGCCCTGCGAAAACGTGCCTAAACCCTCACCGCCAATAGAGATAGAGCAACTACCGTCTGATGGACAACAGGCGGATAGCGAGCAAAATAGACGGGGCGGTGAACGCCCAAGCATGGAAGCCCATGTGCCCCAAGCCGAGAAAAATCCAAAAGGCGAAAAGTCCAAGCAGGAAAAGTCGGACAAGGATTATTTTGCTAATCTGCCCCAAGGCTTTGAGCTGGTAAAAGAGGGTTTGCAGGCGGCAAAAGGGGTTTTTCGAATACTTTTAAGGTGGATAAAAATTAAAGACGTGTCCTTTACACTGCCTTTGCAGGGAAAGGACGCTTACGAGACACAACAGATTTACGGCACAGTGACCTCCTCTTTTTATGCCTTTAACTCTTTTGTGCAAAGATATGTCAAAATTTATTACAAAAAACCCATGTTTGTTGCTGATTTTGCCAATCTTTACAGTGATAGCACATATTTTTATTGTAAAATACAGGCAAGTCCAAGTATAATGTTAATGATAGGCTGGTATCTATTTAAAACCTACCGCAAAATCATAAAATCAAACAGTACAAAGGAGATATAGATTATGGCAGAACAACATACAATTCAAGAGCTTATGGTAGCGGCACTGCAAAAGATGAGAGACTTGGTGGACTCCAATACAATTATCGGCTCGCCCATCACAACACAGGACGGCACTACAATACTGCCCGTGTCAAAAATTTCCTTTGGCTTTATCTCCGGCGGCACAGACTTTGCTACGGAAAAGCAAAAGGACTCCTTTGGCGGTGCGGCATCCTCCGGTGCATCCATTGTGCCCGTTGGTTTTTTAGTGATTAAAGACGGCACAGTTAAGCTTATTCAGTTAGCCGAGGGCGGCTCTACAGCGGACAGAGTGCTCAATATGGTTCCCGAGGTAATGGACAAGGTTGAGGGCTTCATCTCGAAAAAAGGTAAAAAAGACGTTACAGACAACAATACAACAGTGACACAAACTATCGTCACAGAATAGGTTATACACCTGAAAATGGAGGAAAAATGCGAGATACACGAATACAAAAAGCTTTGGCAGACCAAGGCTTGTGTTCACGCCGACAAGCGGAGCAGATTATTTTGGAGAACAGAGTAAAGCTCAACGGCAGACCCATAACCTTGGGGGACAAAATGGACTTGAAAACGGACGTTCTGTCTGTGGACGGTCAGAGAATTGTCATAGACAAAAAGAGAGAATTTTACTACTATATGTTAAATAAGCCACGGGGATATATCACCACCTCCAAGGACGACAGGGGCAGGAAAACCGTGCTAGAGCTTATGAAGGACGTGCCGGTGCGTGTGTACCCTATCGGGCGGCTTGATAAGGACAGTGAGGGGCTGTTGCTCTTTACAAATGATGGCGACTTTGCCAATGCACTTACTCACCCCTCCCATCAGGTGTCAAAATTGTACCGTGTTACAGTGCACCCAACGGTGACGGAGGAACAGCTTATCGCACTTGCCAACGGCGTTTATCTTGATGACGGCACGAAAACCCTACCGGCAATCATTCGTGTTATCACCCAAGAGGAAGGGCGTTCCGTTATGGAGATATCCATAAAAGAGGGCAAAAACCGCCAGATTAGACGTATGTGTGCGGCTGTGGGGCTTGAGGTGGCACGGCTTAAACGCAACTCTGTAGGGGCAGTTAAGCTTGGAATGTTGGCACCGGGCAAGTACCGTGAATTAAAGCCAAGTGAGATTATCGCTCTTAAAGCGGCATCCTCACAGGTGAAAGCAAAGGGCGAGGACTAAGCGTATGTACACGATGAAACCAATTAAGGAATATGATGTTATAGAGCTATTAAACAATGGACGTTTTGATGGAGATTTGCAAGGTTATGTGCTAAGTGACGGGGGAGATTTGTTCGGATATTCCCTGTTTAAGGTTGTGCAGGACGAGACGATTTTGCTGGACAGCAAGACACCGGACACACGGCTGCTCGATGGCATTATCCGTGCCAGCGTCGCACTGGGTGAGGCACAGGGGGCGGAATTCTTCTCCTTTAACCTAGACCACGAGCCATTTAAAGAGTACAAACGAGTGTTTTTTAACGAGCAGGACGGCAAAATTAAAAACACACTGCTGTTTAGCGGCTGTAAACACGGATAATTTCCACTTTACCTGCAAAACATATTGACAAAAAAATTACATATTGGTAATATATCAATATAAAACCACACAACACAAGGAGATATAAAAATGGTAGTTACAAAACAAACAAACATAGGCGACGTTTTAGACGCAGACGTGGAGACAGGCAAATATTTTATGGAAATCGGTATGCACTGCTTGGGCTGTCCTTCTTCAAGAGGGGAAAATATCGAGCAGGCTTGTATGGCTCACGGCACCGATGCAGCGGTTTTGGTGGCAAAGCTAAACGAGCATTTCGGCAACAAATAATATGAGTTACAGGAATATTGGCAGCCGTTTAATGATGGCTGCCTCTCTTGTTTGTGGGGGGAAAACCGTCTGTGACGTGGGGTGCGACCACGGAAAATTAAGCCTGTATCTAGTGAAAGAGGGGCGAGCACAGCGGATAATCGCAACGGATATTAACTGTCAGCCACTGGACAAGGCGATAGAGCTTTTCAAAAAAAATGATATGGAGAGGGTGGGGGAATTTTTCCTCACCGACGGTTTGCAGGATATAGGCGACACTCAGGACATCACCCACGTTGTCATAGCAGGTCTTGGGGGCGAAACCATGGGGCAGATAATAGAAGCCGCCCCCTTTATCAAGACCCAAAGGGTACAGCTTGTGCTAGTGCCCGCACAAAGTGCCCCTAGGCTGCGGCGATATCTGTTTGAAAATGGGTTTAGCATAACAGGGGAGCACACGGTGGAGGAAAAAAAGAAGTACTACGCCGCAATAACCGCCCTGTACACAGGGGAAAAACGCTGTCCCACTCTATACGATTGCTACATAGGCAATTCGGGGCAGTGCGAGGGAGAAAGTGCCGCAGGGTATTTTGAAATGGTGCTGTCTCAGCTTAGAAAAAAGCAAAAGGGGCAGGAGATAGAAAGGGGCGAGTGCAGCGAGGAGCTGCGTTTCGCCATAGAAAAGGTGCAGGGGCTGGTAAGGTAAGGTAAAAAAACAGAAAATCACCGAAAGAGCTTGTGATATGCTATCGTTATAAGAGACAGTAAAATAAAAACTGCAGCTTATAAAGGGAGCATAGCACTTACAGCGCTAATCGGTGATTTTTGCTTTTTTTCATATAATATGGGGATATATTGCCTAGCCGACTATCAATCTGCCATCGGGGACAATCTCACGGTGGGAGTAGTCATTGTATTTTAGCGATAGGCTTATCGCCAAGGACACAGGGCCTACACGGCCGATAAACATAGTCAATATGGTGCATACCTTGCCCGCAAAGGACATGACCCCTGTCACCCCTGTGGACAAACCAACCGTTGCAAAGGCGGAGAAGGACTCAAAAACGGAATTTATGCCCGTCACAAGGTGGTGGTCGGAGGTGTAGTAGATGGTAAGGCTGGTCACGCACACCGCCATAAGAGCGATAACAATGATGGAAACGGATTTATAAACGGTGTATTTGTCAATCTTGTGGTCTAGGAAAATCGCTTCATTTCGCCCACGGATAACGCTGAAAACCGTCACCCATACCACCGCAAAGGTAGTTACCTTGATACCGCCGCCGGTACCTCCCGGGGCAGCGCCTACAAACATTAAAAAGCTGGAAAAAATCTTGCTCATGCCCGTCAATCCGTTTTGGTCGATGGTGTTAAAACCGGCGGTTCTGGTAGTGACAGACTGGAAAAATCCGGCTAGCACCTTTTCCCAAGTGGGCATATCCTTCATGGTGGCAGGGTTGTTCCACTCCAACACCATAAAAACAACAGCGCCGATAAGAATTAGGGCGGCGGTCATTATCAAAACAATTTTGGAATGAAAGGTGACTTTTTTGCCCTCTCGCACATTGGTGAACTCGTGCCAAACGGTAAAGCCCAAGCCGCCGGAAACTATCAGCAGCATAACGGTCACATTTACCAAAATGTTGTCGGCGTAGGTGGTTAGCGACACAAAGGGACCAATTCTGCCCAAAAGGTCAAATCCGGCGTTGCAAAATGCGGAGATGGAGGTGAAAAAGCTTATCCACAGCCCATCCCAAAAGCCGAAATCTGGAATCATCACAAAGCTTAGGAATAAAAATCCGGTAAATTCACAGCCCAAAACCACCTTAAAAATGGTTTTAAACAGCACCGCAATCTCCCCAACATTGTCAACGCTGGAGGAGGAGGAGGCGACCTTTAGGGTTTTAAAGCCCAGCTTTTTGCCGGCGGCGATGCCGAAAAAGGTGGTGAAGGTGACAAGCCCCAAGCCCCCGACTTGAATCATGCACAGAATTACAATCTGTCCAAAGAGGGTGAATTTGGTGTAGGTGTCATACACGATAAGCCCAGTTACGCACGTTGCGCTGGTCGCAGTAAAAAATGCGTCGATAAGGGGGATGTACCCATCCGTTGTGGCAAAGGGCAGACACAAAAAGAAGGTGCCGGTTAAAATGACACCAAGAAAACTAAAGACAACAAATCGGGTAGGTGATACCACCGAATTTTTAATTCGTTTGTCCATATATTTATTGCTATAAAGATGATTGCTCACAGTTGCCTCCTGAAAATGCTAGGTTTTGCCTAGTTATAAAAAAAATAATGTAGTTTTTGTGATATTTAACATTATACTACAAATAAATTAAATCTACAACTTGATTTTTTCTTTCAGATGGTGTAAAATAGAATAGTCAAATAAGTTGTGCCAAAAATCCGCAGCCGGTGTGCCCATTATAATATAATAATTGACTTAAAACCTAGGGTGGGATAATATAAGCCTCCATAGTAAAACGGATATTACAGACCCCTCCTAAGGGTCAAGTGTGGGTTCGATTCCCGCTGGGGGTACCAAAGCACAAAAAGCTAATATTCGAGGAGCGTTTTTGACACAGCAATAAAATATGCGGGGACATAGCTCAGCTGGTTAGAGCGTACGGTTCACATCCGAGAGGTCGTGGGTTCGAGCCCCTCTGCCCCCACCAAAAATTAAACCCTTATAATTAGGTTAATCGCCTAGTTATAAGGTTTTTTTCTTTTGTATTGACAACTTGATTTACTAGTGATAGACTATAATTAGTTTATCGTTAATAAACCGAAAGCGAGGATATAGTGATGATTGAATATAAATTAGGCAATATTGAAATGCAGTTTGCAGATTTAATTTGGGAGAATGAGCCGATTTCTTCCGGCGAGCTTGTAAAGCTTGCTGGGGCGAGTATTTCTTGGAAAAAGTCCACTACCTATACAATTTTACGTAAATTATGTGAAAAAGGAATTTTCCAAAATGAGGACGGCTTTGTAACAGCTCTTGTGTCAAAAGCGGAGTATATTTCCATGCAAAGCGAGAGGTTTGTAGCTGAAACTTTTGACGGCTCACTGCCGCAGTTTATTGCTTCATTTGCAATGC
>JAVWUR010000003.1:0-46688 GCA_036667055.1 Oscillospiraceae bacterium | reverse complement strand
AATTAAAGGGGAAGATAAGAGAAAAGCCTATGTGACAATTCTTGCAGTGTATAAAGATAAATTCTATGTGTCTGTAAATTCAACGATAGATGAATTTGAATATTTGACAAAGCAAGGGACTTACGAAAAAGGGCGTATGACAAAGCTGGAAAAAGCGTTTATAGATAAAAATGACTATTTTAGCAATCAAGAAAATTATATTTTCGTGTAATTCCTGCTAGTGGATATTCAAGCTTGTCAAATAATTTACATTAAGGAAAACTTATGCTACAAATAAAAAATCTAACAAAAAAATACCCATTACCCAAAAAGCTTTTTTCGAAAGAAAAGCAAAGCTATAAAAAGGCTCTTGACAATGTAAGCTTTGAAATGGAAAACGGCTTGTATGGTCTTTTAGGGCCAAACGGGGCGGGGAAATCTACTTTAATAAACATAATAACCGGAGGACTAAAGCAGTCCTCCGGTGCAGTGCTTTGGAACGGCGTGAGCACTCGCAAATTGGACAAGCAGTTTCGGCGTATATTAGGATTTATGCCACAGCAACAAAATTTATATGATAGCTTTACAGGCAAACAGTTTTTAAACTATATGGCGGCTTTAAAAGAAATTAAATCTGCCGATGTTCAAGCGGAAATTGACCGTGTTGCAAGCAGGGTTAATTTAGGCAAGGAGCTGGACAAAAAGCTGGGGGCATACTCCGGTGGAATGAAGCAACGCTTACTTGCAGCAGGGGCTATTATGGGCAGCCCCAAGCTGCTTATACTGGACGAGCCTACCGCAGGGCTTGACCCCAAGGAGCGTGTACGTCTGCGTGAATTAATGGCGGAAATTGCACAGGAAAGCATTGTCATAATCGCCACCCACGTTGTATCGGACGTGGAGAGCGTAGCGGATAAAATACTGCTTTTAAAAGAGGGAGAGCTAATAAATATGGCAGCTCCACAAGAGCTTATAGACCAGTACGCAATGGGGCAGGGGCTAGAGGAAGTGTATCTCAATATATTTGGGCACGAGGATATGTTATGAGACTGTTTTTTAAAGAGCTGTATAAGCTGTGGACAAAAAAGGTCTTTGTTTTGTATCTTTGTGTTCTTGTTTTTGCCAATATATTTTTGATGTGGACATACAGCCAGCCCACGGCATACTCGCCGCCCTCCAGTGCCTATGCAAAGCTTACGCATGAATTAAGGCACACGGGCATAGAGGAGCAGTACAGGATTGTCAGTGACCGTTTTAAAGAAATTTCGGCAATTTCAAAGATAGATTACGCAGTAAAAACCGCTGCATATGACAAAAAAGCGGCAGCACAGATGATGAACAATGAATATGCCGAAGAATTTAAAAACTACAAGAGCGTGTATGAGAGCAAGGATTATCTGCACTATACAAGCAATATATCTGCGGAATATCGCTTTTTAGAAGAGATGAACAGGGAAGTTAGCGAAGCCGCAGGGTACGAGGATTTTTTGGTAAATATCGGGGAAAAGGCAAAAAAATTATCCTCCATTTCCATCTTTGCCAAAGAGGGCGGCTATGACCAAAACAACATAAAAGCAACGGCAAAGGCATATGAAAATATGAGCGGCGTACCAATAAACTACTCCCCACAAAAGGGACTGGTGACGGCAATCAGCTTTGATTTGACGGACATTGTGCTGATATTTATTATGGTGCTTATAAGCTTTATCATAGTCAGAGAAGAAAGAGAAAATGGGCTGTTATCACTGATACGCTCCACCTCCGGCGGACGATTTAAAACTGCCATGGCAAAGTTTATGGCAATGGGGGTGAGCCTATTAGCGGCGGTCATTCTTTTGTACGGCACAAACCTAATCTACTGCAATTTTACATATGGCTTGGGGGATTTAACACGGTCGATACAGTCGGTACCCTACCTTATGCGAAGCACATTAAAGGTGAATGTATGGCAATATCTTGTGCTGTTCCTCCTTACAAAATGGGGTGCGGCAATAATCTGCGGCGGCTGGATATTGCTGTGTATGCTGGTGGCAAAACGCACCTTTTATGGCATTTTAGGGGCACTGTCTATGCCGCTTTTACACTGGATTATTCGCAGCACTATCCCTGCCACCAATAAGCTGAATGTAATCAAATATGCTAATTTAGCAAGCCTTTTAGAGACTAACGAGATTTTAGGCTCCTACCGAAATCTGTACTGGCTAAACAACCAACCCATACAGCTAAATCTTGTGGAAACAGTGGCGGCAATCAGCTTTTTGCTGGTGTTTTTATCGCTGTTTATCTGGGCTTTTTGCAAGCTTGGTCTGTTAAATACACCCAAAAAGCCCCTTGTGGTTTTCAGCAGATTGAAAAGAAAAACACAAAAGCCCACCACCATAGCAAAACAAGAATGGTACAAGCTTTTGGTGATGAATGGCGGCGTGGTGCTGCTTGCGGTGGCGATAGCTTTTCAAGGCTATCAAGCCTATACAGCGGAAAACTACATAACCGCCGACGAGATGTTTTACTCTTATTATATGAAAAACCTTTCGGGCAGCTACACAGCGGAAAAAAGAGACTTTTTACAGGAGGAAAACAAAAAGTTTGAGCCACTGCAAAAGGCACAGCAGATGTATTCAAATGGCATGATAACCGGCGAAGAATATCAAATGATAATGGCATCAAACTACATATTGCAACAGGAATACAATGTTTTTGCCAAGGTGCTGGGCAAGCTGCAATACCTAAAGCAAAAGCCAAACGCAGACCTTGTGTACGAGACGGGGTACATAAAGCTGTTTGGCTTAAACGATTTGAATATGAATTTAAAGGACGCCCTCTTTGCCACCTTTTCACTGGTGGTACTGCTCTCGGGGTTGTTTTCCATGGAAAAAAGCAGCGGAATGAAAAAGGTGATATTTGCAACGCCACTGGGAAGAAAAGATACGGTTGTGGCAAAGCTAAAGGTGTCGGCGGTGGTGTCGAGCGTAATTGCGGTGCTGTCCACACTGCCAAGAATGTGGCAGGTGGGCAGGGGCTACGGTTTTAAGGGACTGTTTTCTCCGGCTATGAGCATACAGGAATACACAAGGCTGTCCCCACTGGTTTTGATAGTGTTTTTAATAGTGTTGTTAATATTAGCAAGGGTGCTCGCCTGCTTTGCCATAGGTTCAATAGTGCTGATGGTTTCTCAGATAAGCCCAAGCTTCATCCTTGCAGTGATGGTAAGTGCACTGGTCACAGCCTTTCCACTGGTGTTATATTATATGGATGTGGGAGCACTGCAATATTTCAGCTTCTACCCCTTATTTAACATAACAGCACTGCTGACAGGCACACAGACAACATTTATAGCCTTTGCCTACAGCGTATTATCGGCGGCGATAGTATGCTTTTGCGTGGATTATTTGTTGTTGAGCTATAACGAGATTTAACAATAAGGCATAAATAAAACGTCTAAACAACAAAGCATAATGTTGTTTAGACGCTTTTAAATTGCGGATAACCAATGAACTAGCCTGTCCTTTTGTTAGCATGGCACACCTATGTCAAAAGGCTTGGGTTAGGGGGATTTTTGTTTTATTGCCTTAATTAAAACAGCTCGCCTCGCATCTGCTCTGCACAAAAACGATATTCTTTCTCAGGGCGGCCTTTGCGGTTAGGACCTTGAGGGGCAACCTCGTGAATTAGCTGAGAATCCAGTAGCTGCTGTAAAATGCGGTTGCAGCTGCGAATGGTGATGTTTAGCCATTTGGACAGCACCGCAGCGGTGAGCACAATGGTAGGCTCAAGCCGAAAAAGCCCAATAATTTTAACTAGATTGCTCTGGTCAATGCCATAAAGCTTTGCATATTCAGCGGTTTTCTTACTGGAATAGTTGTAGGTTAAATCGGTGGAAAGGGATAGGGGGCCTGTGAGGGATGCATCCTCACCGCTTACAAGAAATCCGTCATTTTTTCCATATTTCAAAGTTTCAAGCAGTGCTAACTCAGCGTAGTAATGGCTGTTGTCCGAGGAGGCAGAAATACCTGCACCGATACAAAAGGTAAACCCAAAATGTTTTTTCAAATACAGCACCAGCTCTTGAAGCTGGACAGGGACATCCTCCACTGTGGCAGTTTGCAGGTGCAATTCAAAACGGTCAAAGGAGGGTGAAATGGAAAAATCAAGGTGCTTTTCCCGCCGAAAGTCCACCAAAAGCTTGTGCATAGTCGCATCAACATATTCACGGTCTGCGCCGGAGATGGATTGCTCTAAAACAAGCTTGACTATAGCCGTCATATGGTCGCAGCTGGACGCCATAGCAAGGCGCACCTCATTCACCGCAGCATCAATCGATTCGGAAATCATCTCATCGGTAGGAAAGAGCGAAATATATGGTATCCCCAGCTTTTCCAAGGTGGGGATATTGTTGATACTGCGTGTTAAAACAAGGTCAATCTTGCCCTCCTGCCAAAGCTCTAGGGAACGCTTGGTGATATGTGCATAATCGTAGGTGTAGCTCTCGTAACAGTAGGGGAGAAATTCCGGATTCAAATATGATTTAAGCCCCATAAAATTATTTAATGGAGTTAAAAAGTCTACCAATATACGTTGCAGCGGAGTTTCGGGGTGCTCCATAACAAAATTCAAAAGGATTGACAAAATATGCTTTGTGTCATAATAGATGAAGCTGCATGGGATTTTAATATTTGGAATATGATTTAATATATAGTGATATCCAAGCTCACCGCTGAAAAAAATCACGTCACAGCAATTTTTACAGTCCTCATAAATCCATTCGATATCACTTAACTGCTTGTATACATACCGATGAAATTCACATCCGAAATCGTGAGTTTCGATAACGTGATTAATGGGGCCTAGGGACAGCTGCGGGCTGACAATAGCAACAGATATCATAGGAACAAGTACCTGCTTTCCATAAAATACTTTGAAAATAGATAACATTTTCTACAAAAAATTATAACATAATTTGGACACAATTGCAAACAAAAATGGTTGACATATGGTAAATGTTATGATATTGTTAAATCATAGTTAAAGACATGAACGGTTTATGTCTTTTAATATGAGAATTAGGAGGAATTAACTATGACCAGTGCAATGCTTACAGACTTGCTTAAAAGTTTGGGGCTTTTAAGTGTATTTTTACTCGCCGGAGTACTTTTGCGTGCAAAATTTAAGATTTTCCAGAAAACTTTCATTCCGGCATCGGTTATCGGCGGCTTTTTGCTGTTGATATTGGGGCCACAGTGTTTTAATATCATTCCATGTCCGGCGGATTGGTTCTCGATATATTCTATGCTACCGGGTATATTAATCGTTCCGGTTGTGGCTTCAGTACCTCTGGGTCTTAAAATCGGCGGGGGAAGTGCCGGCGGACAGGACGCAGGCGTTTTGAAAAATGTTTTTCCACTTATCGGAATTGGTCTTGGGGTAAGTATTTTGCAGTTTGCTGTTGGGTATATAGTACACGTATTATTTGCCGGCGCAGATTTATATGACGTTTTCGGTGTAGAGCTTGCCATCGGGTTTGTGGGCGGTCACGGCACAGCCGGCACCCTTGGCAATATGCTTTCCGACATGAACCTACCTTACTGGGAAACAGCACAGGGCGTTGCAACAACAACCGCAACCTTTGGTATTGTTGGTGGCATATTAATCGGTATTGCAATGATTAACTGGGCGGCACGTCATGGACATACAGCACTGCTGAAAAAACCGGCGGATATTCCGGAAAACCTGCGTGTTGGCTATGAAAAAGACACATCAAAGCAAGCTTCCTGCGGACGTGAAACAACAATGTCCTCTTCCATTGATACCTTTGGATTCCATGCAGCGTTAATTTTTGTCGCCTGCGGAATTGCATATCTACTTTTGAAATTTACCAAAGCTATGAAAATTCCGGTTCTGTCCAGCATTTCTGTTTGGGCATACGGCATGATAGTTATGTTTATCATCTGGGGAATTATCTGCAAATTAAAGCTTGATTTCCTAGTGGACAGCAAGGTTAAGAGCAAAATTTCCGGCAGCTTTACAGAATTTGCAGTTATCGCTGCTATCGCAAGCTTGCCAATCAAGGCAGTTGCAACCTACATAGTTCCAATTTTGGTTATGGTTGTTATTGGATTTATCGTCACAACAGGCGTGCTTTTCTTCTTCAGCAAGCGTCTATTAAAGGGTTACTGGTTTGAGCAGATGATAGGCACCTTTGGCATGAGCACCGGCGTTTTCCTAACCGGCGTTTTGCTGCTTAGAATTTGTGACCCAGAGCTTGAAAGTCCAGCACTTGCAAACTACTCCTTGTCCTACACCATCACCAGTGTTATCTACTTTGCACTGCTGAACTTGTTTATTACACTGCCAATTTCATATGGTGCCGGCGTTTCGGCAATGGTGGCTCTTGTTGGCGGTATAGTGGTGCTAGCGGTGGGAGCAATCTCCAGCAGAGTTTGCTTTGGCAAGGAATTTAAAGGAAATTAATTTAAGTTAATTTAAAATAATAAAAGGATGCGATGCTCGATGGAAACCTATAAAAATATACTCGCACAGCTCAATGAAACCATATGGGACAGTGCTGAACTTAAATTTTGCGAGCACAAATCCGCAAATGCTATGACAGAGCTGCTCAAAGCAGAGGGCTTTACAGTGGTGAAGGGTATTGCCGATATGGAGACTTCATACACCGCAAGCTATGGCAGCGGACATCCAATCATCGGAATTTTAGGGGAATATGATGCCCTATCAGGGCTTAGTCAACAGGCGGATGTTGCGGTACGCACCCCTCGTGAGGGGACAGAATGTGGCCACGGCTGTGGACATAACTTGCTGGGAACCGCCGCTGTGGGGGCAGCATTGTATCTCCGTGACTATCTAAAGGAAAGCCGAAAATCAGGGACGGTGGTAATGGTGGGCTGTCCGGCAGAGGAGGGCGGCTCGGGGAAAGCATACCTTGCACGGGCAGGGGTGTTTGACTCGCTGGATGTGGCGTTGACGTGGCACCCAGCTGGGGGCAACGCTGTTATGACAGGCTCTCTGCAAGCAAATTGCCAAGCGTATTTCCGCTTTAAGGGGATTTCGTCTCACGCCGCAGCAACTCCTCATCTGGGGCGCAGTGCCCTAGACGCTGTGGAGCTTATGAATGTGGGGGTAAACTATCTGCGAGAGCATATGGAGCCTACCGACCGTATTCATTACGCTGTCACGGACACGGGGGGAATATCCCCCAACGTGGTTCAAGGCCATGCAGAGGTGCTCTATCTTGTGCGCTCCACCCAAAGTGACAAGGTGCAAAAACTGTATCAGCGTGTATGTGATGTGGCACGAGGTGCAGCACTTATGACAGGCTGTCAGATGGAGATTGTCTTTGACAAAGCCTGTTCCAACATCTTGTCCAACAGTGTGTTGGAGCAGCTACTGTATGACAGCATGACAGAGGTAAGCCTGCCACAATATTCCGCTGAGGATATGGACTACGCAAACCGATTTAAAGCGACTATCACCCAAGAGGATATTGGCGGCGACCTGTCATTGATGGCAGTTAGCGGAATGGAAAAAAGCGATGCGGTTACACGCTATGCTCAAAGCCCCATGGTGGATTTTGTTTTGCCCCACTGCCATTTGGACATTAACATACCCGGCTCCTCCGATGTGGGGGATGCAAGCCATGTAGTGCCAACAGCACAATTTGTGGCGGCGTGTTATGCTCCCGGCACACCGGGACACTCATGGCAGATGGTGGCTCAAGGCAAGTCCGATATAGCACTCAAAGGGGCGTTATATGCTGCAAAGGTGCTTGCTAATGGGGGACAAAAGATTATTGACAACCCTGAAATTGCACAAAAAGCACAGGATGAATTTAAAAAATCCATGGGTGGCAACAAATACCAGTGTCCCATTCCGCCACAGATTAAGCCCAACAGTAACGCCGCTAAATAATATTTAAAACAAGATAATTACCGAAATAGGAAAGGGGAGCCGCCAACTCTAGGAGCTCTCCTTTTCTGCAACGAGCAGAGAAATTTTTTCGGTGCGCAAGGGCGGTTAAAGCACTCTAAGCCGTGGGCAGGCGGCAGTGTAAATAAAATAGCAGGAAAGGAATGACCATATATATGACGATGGAAATAGCAAAAGACATAAAGGAACAGCTTTGTGCATTGCGCCGAGACTTCCATATGCATCCGGAAATTTCCGGACAGGAAAAGGAGACGGCAAAACGTGTTGTGGCAGAGCTTAGAAAGCTAGATGGCATTACAATAAAGGAAAATATGGGCGGATACGGAGTGGTAGCCACGCTGAAAGGGGCAAAACCCGGAAAGACGGTGGCACTGCGTGCAGATATGGACGCTCTGCAAATCACAGAGGAAAACGATGTTTGCTACAAGTCTCAAAATGGGGGAGTAATGCACGCTTGCGGCCATGACAACCATATGACCATAGTTCTTGGTGCGGCACATCTGCTTGCGGCACATAGGCAGGAGCTGTGCGGAGAGGTGAGGTTTATCTTTCAGCCGGCGGAGGAGCTATCCCCCAAGGGCGGCTCTCGCAGTATGATTGAGGCAGGTGCGTTAGAGGGCACTGACGCTGTGTTTGGGCTACACGTTTGGCCGGACTTGCCAATGGGCACTATAGGCTGTAAAACGGGGTCATTAATGGCGGCATCAGACCATTTTTCCGTGACGATAAACGGTCGCTCTAGCCACGCAGCAAAGCCCGAGGATGGAATTGATGCCATCGTAGTAGGTGCTCAATTTGTCAATGGGGTGCAGACGATTATCAGCCGCAGAACCGACCCGCTAAAATCGGCGGTGGTGACAATTGGCAGATTTAATGCAGGCACAAGGTACAATATTATAGCGGAAACCTGTGAGATGGAGGGCACCTGTAGAACCTTGGACGAGGGGGTGCGTGACAATATTGAGCAGCAGCTTCAAAAGGTTTTGGACGGAGTGTGCTTAATGAACGGAGCCACAGGCACATTGAACTATGAGCGAGGCTATATGGCGGTGATAAATGACGCTAAAATGATGGAATACGCTCGAAAAACAGCGATAAAATTGTTTGGCGAACAGCAGGTGTGCAACGTGGAATATCCGTCTATGTGTGCGGAGGATTTTGCCTTCTATTTAGCGGAAAAACCCGGAGCATTTTTATGGCTGGGCACAGGAGAAAAGGACAGCGAAAACTATCCGCTGCACAATTCAAGGTTTAACATAGACGAGGATATACTCTGGCGTGGTGCGGCGTTGCTGGCACAGCTGGCACTGGACTTTTGCGATTAGCCCAAAAGAGGTGCAGCCAGTAAAGTATTATATCCACTATTGGTATAGAACAAAAAAACAGGAGCTTCAAAGCAATTTTGCTTGAAACTCCTGTTTTATTTACATTAATATAGGTTTGCTTTTGGGGTAGATGGGCTTGGAAAAGTTCGCCTATTCAGTGGATATTAATATAGGTTTGTGGTGTCAAAAAGCACATCGCAGTTGTCTTGTATTTCTAGCTTTTCAAAATAGGCATTTTCCAAGGGTATCCACTCATCTTTAAAGCGGTTAAACAAAAATTCTCCGTTGCGTTTGGCAATTCTCTCTAGCTGAACGGTGGAATTTACATCTAAAAAGACCTTGAAATCGTAATAATCTTCAAGGGTTGGGTGGTTGGAATACACCCCCTCCACAATATTAAGGCGCTTGTGAAAAATCTTTTCCGAGGGCTTGGTGCTCAAAGCTCTACAATCGTAGATACCATAGGAAAAGTCATTTTTGTGTATGACATTTTCAAGTATCTCTCGGGCAAATCGGTCGTAATCTACATTGCCCCCAGCCTCTGCAAGGCGCTGTGGTGTTCGCAGCTCGGCGGTCAAAAAAAAGTCGTCCATATGGAAGATGTTGCAGCAAAAGTTTTGTCCCAATATGTTCGCAAGATTGCTTTTACCGGCGGAGCTAGGGCCGTCGATGGCAACGATTATAACATCCTTTTCACTGCTGTCCAAAAGCTTGTTGATGGCGCTGATAATTTCATTATACATAACTTTACCTCACGAAATAAGTATACACTATTTTTAAAAGGATGTCCATTTGTATAAAATAGAAAAATTGTGGAATATTAACCACAAAACCATAAAGATAGCATAATATGGTGAAAAAAATAAAGGAGTTTTATATGAAACAGATAACCGAAAAAGAGCTTTCCGCCTACAATGAGTTGCTTATTCAAGAAAAAGCGACGGTGGACAAATTTAATTACTATGCGCAAAACTGTAAGGACACACAGCTAAAAAAACTGTGTAAGGACGCTGCGGCAAGACATCAAGAGCACTACAATTCAATCTTTAGTCAAATTCAATAGGAGATATGAAAAATGAACAGTTACGATGACAAAACCATGATGACAGATATGCTGTCCACCCAAAAATTTATCGCTCAAAACTACAACAGCTACGCCGGAGAATGTGCTTCCAAGCAAGCAAAAGCAAAGCTGATGAAGATTTTGGGGGAGGAGCACGACATTCAGTTTCAAATCTATGAGCAGATGAGCGCAAAGGGGTGGTACCCCACAATGCCTGCCCCACAGGACAAGATAAATGAGGCGGTTCAGCAGCACGTTCAAGGTGCTACAAACCTAACTAAGACAGCGGATAAGGCACGGGCAAAAAAGGTTACCACAGCAAAGAAAACATTATCTACCGCAAAGACGGCAAAGGCAACAGGAAATTTAAAGCAAGCCAAAAAGTAGAAAAATATAGCAGCAATTAAAAAATTAGGGTGTCATCATTATTGTGTGATGGCACCCTAAAAATTTATAAATATAAAGTTATATGAGCAGCGGGAGCAGCAGGGAGGCAAGCCCCAAGAAAACAAAAAAGCCGCCTACATCTGTCGCCGTGGTAAGAAATATCCCCGATGCAAGGGCAGGGTCGATACCCATAGATTTTAAAATAAGCGGTATGAAAAAACCGAAAAATCCTGAGATTACAAGGTTGCAAATCATGGCGATAAATATTATTACACCAAGATAAATATTTTCATATTTAAAGTATAAAATCATGCCTGCGAAAAGCCCGATTACCGCACCGTTTATAATTCCAAGCAGCACTTCCTTTAAAACCAGCTTCCAGTCATCTTTAAGGCTTATCTCACCCAAGGTTATGTTGCGCATAACGATGGAAAGGGTTTGAGTTCCGGAATTTCCACCCATACCGGCAACGATTGGCATGGCGGCGGCAAGGGCGGTGACCTGTGCGATAGTGCCCTCAAACAGGCTGACGGTGAAGGAGGCAAGAAATGCGGTGGCAAGGTTGACAATCAGCCAGGGCAGACGCATTTTAACCGATTCCTTCAAGGTACTGTCAGTGCCTGCCTCGGCGCTAACACCACCCATTCGCAGAATATCCTCCGTCTGCTCCTCAAAGAGAACGTCAATGATATCATCTACAGTGATAATACCCAAAAGAGAGTTTTTTCGGTTGGTGACAGCGATGGCTTTAAGGTCATATTTTGACACGAGGTGGGAGACTTCCTCTTGGTCAACCTCGGGGGTGACGCTTATAATGTTGTCGCACATTATGTCCTCTAGCAGACAGTCATCCCTCTCCACCAAAATATCTCGCAGGTCAGCAGTTCCCACCAGCTCTTTCCTGTCATTTAAAACGAATATCGTTTCAATGACCTCGGTTTTAGGACCAATCTCCTTGATTTTCTTCAGTGCATTTGCGATGGTTAGCTTGTTATTTAATGCGATATACTCCGTTGTCATCAAGCCGCCAGCGGTGTCATCCTCATACAAAAGCAAGTTTTGTATCTCTATTGTATCCTTGCTCTTCATGGATTTGAAGATGTCCTTGCGCATATTTATAGGCAAATTCCCTAAAATATCGGCGATATCATCGTTGGACATATGATGAAAAATAGTCAAAAGACTTTTAAAATCTATAAGCCCGATAAACCGCACCTGCGTGTCCTCATCCGCCTGCTCCAAAACCTGCGCCATATGCTCATCGTCAATTTTCTTGTAAAAAGAGAGCATTTCTTCATCGTTAAATTCCTCTAAAGCGAGGGCGACATCAATGGCGTAAACCGATTCTATTACATCGGTAAGCTCGTCTGCATTGCTGTCTAAAAGCGTCTTTTTTAAGTCATATTCCTGTTCGTCAATCTCGTTGTCATCCGCTATAATAACATCTATAAGGTCAACCTTGTCGTCCATCGACTCCTCAATAAAATTGTCGGTGTTTAACGTGGGCAGCACCATGTCATCCTGTGGCTTGTCACTGTCATTTTTTGGCATGGGTTGACCTCCTTTGGTGAATTTTTTGCATAAAAAAAACCTCCCTTTCACTAGACGGCAAAAAAAGAGGTGTGCAATATTTATCTAGATAACACCAACTTCAAGCGCCGCTATAAATTTTAAAATTTTCGTACTCCCTAAAGGGTCGCTTGCCACGGTGTCACTTCCTTTTACTATAAAATTATTTTCTTCACTTTGTTTATTTTAGACCATTTACACAGCCTTTGTCAACCCTTATTTTACACAAAAGATACCTTATTATGGGCACATCACAGCTATTCATATCAAACAATAAAAAAGTAAAGTGCGCAGCCGCCATTTAAAGCGCAAGCCACGCACCTTATTAAAACTTTTATTTTGCCACAGCACCGGCGATAAAGCCACCGCCCACAACAAAATCGTCCTTATAAACAACTAAAGACTGCCCTTTAGCCGCCGCCCTAACAGGGGTTTTAAAGGATAAAACTATGCCATAAGCATCACTTTGTGTAACTATTGCGGTTTCACCCTTTGAGGCACTGCGGATTTTCACCGAGTATTCCTCACCCATGGGAAAGGGCCTTTGTGCGGTGTACACAACCTCCTGCAAAATTACCGATTTGAAAAATTCATCTCCGGCAAAGCCAAGAAAGATGTCGCCATTTTCGGCAATTTCCTTGATGAACACAGGCTTGCCTAAGGCTATGTTAAGCCCTTTGCGCTGACCGATGGTGTAGTGGTGTATGCCCTCATGCTCCCTCAGCTTTTTGCCGTCCGGAGAGATGAAAAAACCTTTTTTGGCAGAAAATCCACGCTCCTCGATAAACTTTGCATGGTCGCCGTCGGGAATAAAGCATATCTCTTGGCTGTCCGGCTTGTTTGCATTAAACAGACCCAAATCCTCTGCCATTTGCCGTATAGTCGGCTTGTCATAACCACCTAAAGGCAGCAAAAGCCGCTTCAATATTTCCTGTGGCAGCCGATAGAGCATATAACTTTGATCCTTGAGGGAGCTAACTGCTTTTTTTACATAGAAAACGCCCTCTTTTTCTTCCACCTGCGCATAGTGCCCCGTGGCGATAAAAGGTATGCCTAGCTCCTCGGCCTTTTTTGCCAAGGCGTTGAATTTTACAAGGGGGTTGCATAGAATACAGGGGTTTGGGGTTTTGCCGTCAACGTAGCTTTGGCAAAAGGGGAGTACCACATTTTCCTCAAAGCTTTCCCTTGCGTCAATCACATAAAGAGGAATATCAAGGTGAGCACAGACCCTTTTTGCATCCTCAATGGCAACGGCGGAGTGCTCGCTGAAATCTATGACTGCACCCTCCACCTCATAGCCGGATTTTTTCAAAAGCTCCACACAGACTGAAGAGTCAACGCCGCCGGAAACCCCGACTAAAACTTTTCTACTGTCCACAGCTACAGCCCTCGCCGCAACTACCGCCGCAGCCGTCCTGTTGGTGGACATCCTTTAAAACCGCACCCACAATGGGGGTAGGGTCGATGCCAAGACGGGTGTAATAATCGGAAATTGCCGCTTTTACCGCCTGCTCCGCAAGGACAGAGCAGTGAACCTTCACAGGGGGCAGACCGTCCAGAGCCTCCATAACTACCTTGTTGGACAGCTCTAATGCCTGAGTGATAGTTTTGCCCTTAATCATCTCCGTTGCCATGCTGCTGGTAGCGATGGCAGCACCGCACCCAAAGGTTTTAAAACGGACATCTTGTATAATTCCATCTTGAATATCAAGGTAAATTCTCATAATATCGCCGCATTGGGCATTGCCCACTTCACCTATACCGTTGGCGTTTTTCAATTCCCCTACATTTCTTGGGTTGGAGAAATGCTCCATAACTTTTTCACTGTACATATATATATCCTCATCACTTAATTTGTGTTGTTAATTTTCATACCAAACAGGGGACATGGCACGTAATCTTGTCACTATTTCCACGATTTTTTCACCGATAAATGTCGCTTGCTCCACGGTGTTATCTAAAGAAAATGTAATCCGCAAAGACCCATGAGCAATTTCATGGGGTAAGCCGATAGCCAGTAAAACATGGCTTGGGTCAAGGCTGCCTGAGGTACAGGCGCTGCCCGAAGAAGCGCAGATGCCAAAGCTATCCAGCATAAGCAGCATACCCTCCCCCTCGATGCCCTCAAAACAAAAGTTCACGTTGCCGGGCAAGCGCTTTTCGGGATGACCGTTAAGACGGCTTTTTGGGATTTTTAAAGCAGCCTCCTTTACTATATCGCAAAGCAGCCTTAAATACTGAGCCTTTTTTGGAATATCTGCGGTGGCAAGCTCAATTGCCTTGCCAAGCCCTACAATTCCAGCCACATTTTCCGTGCCCGCTCGCCTATTTTTTTCCTGTGAGCCGCCATGGATAAGGTTCTCTAAAGTTATCCCTTTACGTATATATAAAGCACCAATACCTTTTGGACCATTGAATTTGTGTCCGGAAAGGGAAAGCATATCTATATTTTGCTTTTTTACATCTATCTCCACAGCGCCTATCCCTTGGACGGCATCGGTGTGAAACAGCACATTGTGCCTTTTGCATATTTCCCCGATTTCGGCTATCGGCTCCACCGTGCCAATTTCGTTGTTGGCGTACATTATAGTCACTAAGGCTGTGTCATCTCGCAGGGCGGACTCTACCTGACTAGGAGAGATAAGTCCATACTTGTCCACCTCTAAAAAGGTGACTTCAAACCCCTCTTTAATCAAAAAGTCTAAGGTGTGCAGCACGGCGTGATGTTCAATTTTTGTGGTAATAATATGCTTTTTCCCTTTTTTGGCAAGAACATTTGCCACGCCCTTTATCGCCCAGTTGTCGCTTTCGCTGCCTCCGGCAGTAAAGTAAATCTCACTGCTGTCACAGCCTATAGCTGTCGCAACCTGCTTGCGTGCATTGTCAACGGCATTTTTGCTTGACCTTGCCACAGAATATATAGCCGATGGGTTGCCAAAGCTCTCACAGAAATAGGGGAGCATTTCTTGCAGCACCTCACGGCTTACAGGGGTGGTTGCAGCATTGTCTGCATAGATTGTTTTGTCCATAAAATTCGCTACCTTTCTTTGGGTACAGCCACTTTAAATGCAAATAAAATGGGCGTACTTTTTAAGTGTAAAATAAATTACAACGGTTAAAAACACTTCAAAGGTGTATCAACTAACGCTGATGGAAATATTGTACACTAAAAGAGTATACAATACAATAATTTTATTTTAAATTTCTGCTATTTTACAAATTTTTCACTTTCCGCCACCGCCAAGGCATCACATCGCTCGTTTTCGTCATGACCATTGTGACCCTTTATCCAGTTGTAGCTCATATCATGCTTTTTTATTTCCGGCAAAAGCTGCTGCCAAAGGTCGACATTTAAAGCTGGCTTTCCGTCGGATTTTTTCCAGCCCTTTTTCTGCCAAGAATACACCCAACCCTTGCTTATCGAGTCTAAGACATACTTTGAATCGCTGGTTAATATCACCTTGCATGGCTCTTTAAGCGCCTTTAAACCGAACAGTACAGCGCTAAGCTCCATTCGGTTGTTGGTGGTGTCCTTTTCCCCTCCGCTCACAACACATTCCTTTTCGTTATATCGCAATATTGCGCACCAGCCGCCCGGCCCCGGGTTTCCCTTACAGGCACCATCGGTAAAAAGTTCTACAGTTTTCATTTTAAATTTCCTTATCGTAATTATTGTCAAAAGGGTATATAATATAGTTAGTAATATAATTAAGACATTATATAATATATCATATAAGCTTGTAAAGGGTGAAATTTTTGAAAAAAGTCTGTAATATTGTACAAATTTACATCTTGATACTTGACAATTTTGCCTAAATCATAGTATATTGATAGGTACAAATTAATCGTTTATATTATCGCTTGTCGGTAATACTGTATTTAAAAGTGTTCGTTTTAATTTAAGAGGAATTTATTTTAATTCCACAGCCAATAATTTAGCCCATCGAGGTATTCGATAGGGTGAATTTATTGTAGCGATTTTTCACGATAAAACCATAGGAGGATTTTATGGAAATTAACAAACAACCGGTAAAAAAGAGAAGATATTACAACAATAAAAACAAAAAACCAAAGGCGGTAGTGCCAAAGGAATCAATACGCATTGTACCCCTTGGAGGTCTTGGGGAAATCGGCAAGAACATGACAGTTTTTGAGTGCCGAGAGGATAAATTTATCGTGGACTGCGGTCTGTCCTTTCCGGACAGCGATATGTTCGGGGTAGACCTTGTCATACCGGATTTTACCTACGTACTGGAGAACAAGGACTCTATAAAAGGAATAGTCATCACCCACGGACATGAGGATCATATTGGCTCGCTGCCCTATCTACTGCGTGATGTAAACTTTCCAATATACGCCACAACCTTGACAAAGGGGCTTATTGAAAACAAATTGAGTGAGCACTCACTAAAATCCAGCGTGGTAATAAATGTCATAAACCCAGGGGACAGAATAGAGATGGGCTGTATGACGGTAGTGCCAATCCACGTCAACCACTCGATACCCGATGCGGTAGCTTTGGCAATTGAGTCACCTGCCGGCACCGTTATAACCACGGGAGACTTTAAAATCGACTACACCCCACCACAGGGCAAGACAATTGACCTTGCCACCTTTGCACAGTATGGACAAAAGGGCGTGCTGGCGTTTATGTCCGACTCTACCAATGCGGAGCGCAGGGGGTTTTCCGCCAGTGAAAAAACAGTGGGAGAAAGCTTGATACCGCTGTTTGAAAAGGCTAACAAAAAGCGTATAGTAATCGCTACCTTTGCCTCAAATATATACAGAATACAGCAGATTATGGACTTGGCTGTTCGCAACAACCGCAAGGTTGCCGTGTCGGGCAGAAGTATGATTAAAAATATACAGATGGCGTTGGAGCTTGGTTATTTGAGCGTGCCGGAAACGGTGCTTATCGAGCCGGAGCAGGTGAGCAAGTATCTGCCCGAGCAGGTGGTGCTTATCACTACAGGCAGCCAAGGAGAGCCGCTTAGTGCGCTTTCCAGAATGTCAGGTGGCACACACAGACAGTTTGCCATTGGCAGCGGTGATTTTATCATAATTTCCGCCACCCCAATCCCCGGCAATGAAAAGATGGTCACCAAGGTGGTGAACGGGCTGTTAAAGCTTGGTGCAGAGGTTATCTACGAGTCCATGTACGATGTTCACGTTTCGGGTCACGCCTCTCAAGAAGAATTAAAATTGATGCTAAACCTTGTAAAACCAAAGTATTTCATTCCGGTTCACGGGGAGTATAAGCATCTTAAAAAACACGCCATGCTGGCACAGGCTTCCGGCATTGACGAAAAAAATATAATAATAGACGACATAGGCGGAGCTATAAAGGTCAGCGAGGACGGTATCAGCGTTGATGAGAGCGTAACCTCCGGCGCAGTTTTTGTGGACGGCTTGGGCGTTGGTGACGTGGGCAGCGTTGTGCTGCGTGACCGCAGGCACCTTTCCGAGGACGGCTTGGTGGTTGTTGTGTTCAGCGTGGACAAGGCGACAGGCGAAGTGTTAAGCGGCCCCGACATTGTTTCAAGAGGCTTTGTGTATGTCAAGGAGAGCGAGCAGCTAATCGGCGAGGCACGTCAAAAGGCAAGAAATGTTTTGGACAAATACAAGGATTATGAGTATAAGGACTGGATGGTTATTAAAGCGAAGGTCAGAGAGCAAGTCTCGCATGTTTTGTACCAAAGAACCAAGCGCAGCCCCATGGTGCTACCCATCGTTATGGAAATTTAAGGCAGCAGCAACATTGAATTTTTAAAGTGCAGTTATCTCTAACATTGCAGAAAAGGTGCTTTTTATGAAAAATAAATTTTGGGGCACAGACATTTTACTTTTGATACTTTCGGCGCTTACGGTAATTTTTGGCACAGCGCTTGGGGTGACACAGCCACGGCTTATAGTGTTTGTGGCTGCGGGCATTGCCATATTGATTTTCGTGTTGGTGCTAAACGCAAAATCCGCAAGAAAGCTAATCAAAAGTGTGTTCTATGGCTCGGGGAAATATGCAAGTGCCCAGCAGATAAGTTTTGAAAACTTGGCGGTGCCGGTGGCGATAGTCAGCAAGGACACGGTGGTTTGGTACAATGAAAGCTTTAAAAGCAATATATTTGCCGGAATAGACAACTACCTTGCCCCATGGAATAAAATCCTGCCAAGCTTTGACATAGGCATAAGCTGCACCTCAAAGGGGCAGGCGATACAGATTAAGGACAGGGAATTCACCATTTATTCCTCCTACCCTACCAGCGAGACGAACCTTTGGGTAAGCTATTTTGTGGACGATACTCAGCTTAAATTTGAGGCGAAGGAATACAAGCTCACACGTCCGGTGGTTATGCAGATTGCGGTGGATACCTATGATGATGTACTAAAGGAATTAAAGGAGAGCCAGCGTGCTCAAATTATGGCAAAGCTAGACCAGTTGATTGAGGATATAAGCCAAGTTTGCAACGGCTTGTCCATGAAGGTTGGCACTTCAAGATACCATATTATCATAGAGGAGCGGTATTTTGGAATGTTCTATGACAGCCAGTTTGACATATTGGCAAAGGTGCGTGCCATCGACGAGGAAAACAGTGTCACGCTGTCCATCGGCGTAGGTAAATCCGGCGCTGATTTTGCGGAGAATGACCTGCTGTCACGGCAGGCGCTGGACATGGCACTTGGCAGAGGCGGCGACCAAGCGGTTATAAAAACTGTGGAGGGCTATGAATTTTTCGGGGGCACTTCACGTGGGGTGGAAAAGCGCAGCAAGGTGCGCAGCCGCATAGTGGCAAAGGCGCTGCGGGACATCATAATGCAAAGCGGCAATGTGGTGATTATGGGGCACAAGATGAGCGACCTTGACAGCGTGGGCGCAGCGGTTGGCGTTGCGGCAGCGGTCAAGAGCTTTGAGCGAAAAGCCAACATAATTGTGGACGAAAATAAAACTTTAGCCGGAAATCTTATAAATTGGGTCAAGCAGGACGCTTGTATGGAGGGCGTATTTGTGCCGCCGGAAAAGGCGTCGGGGCTGATAAACGAGGACACACTGCTCATTGTGGTAGATACCCACGTTGCAAGGATGACAGAATGTGAGGACCTGTGCAAACAGTGCGACAAAAAAGTTATAATCGACCATCACAGACGGATGGTGGATTACATAACAGACACGGTAGTTTCCTATCACGAGCCCTATGCCTCCTCAGCAAGCGAGCTGGTTACCGAGCTTATACAGTATATTTTGCCAACAAATGGCAAGCTTACTCCACGGCAGGCAGGGGCACTTTTAAGCGGCATTATGCTGGATACCCGCAACTTTTCAGAAAAAGCAGGGGTGAGAACCTTTGAGGCGGCGGCATATCTGCGCAGACAGAGCGCCGAGCCATCGGAAATTCTGAAATTATTCGCTATACCAAAGGACATTTATATGGCAAAGGCGAGCCTTGTCAACAGCGCAGAAAATTACAAGGGCATTGCCATCTCTGTGTCGGACAAGTTTTCTAAGGAGCTGCAGCTTGCGGTGCCACAGGCGGCAAATGACCTGCTCATGCTAGAGGGGGTTGATGCCTCGGTGGTTGCAATGCAGTATGAAAACGATGTAAATGTATCGGCGAGAAGCCTTGGAGAGGTCAATGTTCAAGTTTTGATGGAATATCTTGGGGGCGGCGGACATCTTACAATGGCGGGAGTTCAGCTTAAAAATATGACATTGGAGCAGGCAAAGGCAAAGATATGCGAGAGCATAGACAATTATAAAAGATAGTTAAAATCCAATCACAGCCGTGGAAACTTAGTGCCATAGGCGAAGGATTGTTGATAAAGATAAAAAGGAGCGATTTTATGAAAGTAGTTTTATTGCAGGATGTAAAGGATATGGGCAAAAAGGATCAGGTGGTAAATGCGTCCGATGGGTACGCAAGGAATTTTCTTTTCCCAAGGAAATTAGCCAAGGAAGCCACTGCCGCTGTCATGAATGATGTAAAAATTAAGGAGAGCGCAAAGGCGCACCACAAGCAGGAGGAGATAGATGCAGCAAAGGAAATAAAAGCCAGCATCGACGGAAAAACTGTCTGCATAAAGGCAAAAGCCGGCAAAGAGGGCAAGCTATTCGGGGCGGTGACCTCCAAGGATGTTGCCGAGGCGGCACAGGCACAGCTAGGGGTGACAATTGACAAGAAAAAACTGGTAATGTCCGACATAAAAACCTTTGGTAACTATGGCTGTGACGTAAAAGTATATCCGGAAATTATGGCAAAAATTATCGTTAAAGTTGAGGAGTAACCACCCATGGATAAACACGTTGACTTTGCCCTTGAGAGCCTGGGGATAAGCGAACCATATAGCATGGAGGCAGAGCAAGCGGTTTTAGGCGCTGCCATAATAAGTCCGGAAACAGTCTCCATAATAATAGAGCAGGTCAAGGCAGAATATTTTTATTCCAAGCAAAACCAAAAGATATTTTTTGAGATACACAAGCTTTTTAACGCAAATGTGCCGTCGGACTTTATAACGGTGCTGAACAGTGTGACGGAAAACAACATTTTCAGCGATGAGAATGAGGCGAAAATATATTTGACACAGCTTGCGGAAACGGTTCCCAGCCTGTCAAATATCACCTATTACGCCAAAATTCTAAAGGATAAATACCTTATCCGTATGCTCTTAAACACCTCCAAGGACATAATAAAGCAGACGCAGGAATCCAGCGAAGCGGATATGCTTTTGGAGTATGCAGAGCAGAGAATATATGAATTGCGCCAAGGTAAGGACTCCACAGCCCTAGAGCACATCAGCTTTTCAGCGGCGGAAAGCTTTGACCGTCTGCGCAAATTGTCGGGCAAGGACAGGGATAAATACTTGGGTATTCCCACGGGCTTTGCCTATCTTGACAAGATGCTCACAGGCCTTGGCAGAAGTGACCTTATAATACTAGCGGCACGCCCCGGCATGGGTAAAACCAGCTTTGTATTAAATATTGCCACAAATATTGCACAGCGCAAAAAGCTGCCTGTAGCTATCTTTTCATTGGAAATGACAAAGGAACAGCTGACTAGCCGCATGATTTCCGCTGTGGCGCATATCGATTCACAGGTCATGAGAGCAGGCAACGTGAACACTGAAACTTGGGAGGATATCTCACGGGCGGTAGGTGACATAGCCGAGCTGCCTATCTATCTTGACGACTCCTCCAACATCACGGTGTCGGACATAAAAGCAAAGATAAGAAGGCTTAACCAAGACCCAACACGCCAGCCTGTGGGGGCGGTGATAATCGACTATTTGCAGCTTATGACAGGGGGCAAGCGCACCGAGTCAAGGGTGCAGGAGATAAGCGAAATTACCCGAAATTTAAAGATTATGGCAAAGGAATTAAATGTGCCGCTAATGGTGCTAAGCCAGTTGTCTCGTAGCGCCGAAAAGGGACAGGGCAAGGATGCTCGTCCGGCGCTTAGCGACCTTAGAGATTCAGGCTCCATCGAGCAGGATGCTGACGTGGTGCTGTTTCTCTATCGAGAGGCATACTACAGCCAAGATCCGGATGTTGACCAAAACAGGGCGGAATGTATCATCGCAAAGAACCGCCACGGCGAGGTTGGCAAGGTTTATCTTGGCTGGGACGGCGCACACACACGGTTTTATGACATTGATTTTGTGCACGAAGATGATTGATAAAGTTTTAGCGTCCATCACAAGATATAGTATGATAGATAAAGGTGATACAGTTGCAGTGGCGCTGTCCGGCGGGGCAGACAGCATGGCACTGTTTCATCTTTTGTGTTACAATAAGGAGCGTCTGGGTATAAATCTTTTGGCGGCTCATATAAACCATGGCTTGCGCAAGGAAAGCTGTGAGGAAGAAAAATTCGTGACGGAATATTGCCAAAAAAACGGCGTGGAGTGCATGGTTTTAAAAGCGGAGCTAGGGGAAAAGGAAAAACCACAGGGACTGTCTACCGAGAGCTGGGCAAGGCAGGTAAGGTACGAGTTTTTTGATAGTATAGCGGAAGCTAAGGGCGCAAAAATCGCAACGGCGCACACTTTAAGCGACAGCTGCGAGACAGTTTTATTCAACATAACTCGTGGCACCTCCATAAAAGGGGCGATGGGAATTCCGGCGGTTCGGGGCAACATTATAAGACCTTTAATTGATTGCACCCGCACAGAAATTGAAGAATATTGCAGGGTAAATGACATACCCTATGTCACAGACAGTACTAATTTTGAGGATGTGTATTCAAGAAACAAGATAAGGCTAAAGGTAATTCCCACACTGCGCCAGATAAATTCGGCGGCAGAAAGAGCCATAGGTGAGTTTTCCATGGAAAACCAGGAGATATACACATTTTTAACCCAATTAGGTGATAATCTTTATAGAAATTCTATTGCCTTAAACGGCTTTGATGTTTCTGCAATAAAAAAAGAAAATAAAGTTGTGGTTAAATTTTTCTTGAGGGATATTTTGGAAAACTATGGCTGTCTATCAAAACAAAATATCGAGACAATATATAGTGGAATTTTAAAGGGCGAGTTTTTAAAGCAGCTATCCCACCAAGTCATGTGCCAGGTGAAGGATAATCGACTTTCCTTTTATGCGCCGCTATGCCCGTCAAAAAGCCCAAAAGAAGAAAAAGTTTCCGTTAAAATCGGCATAATAACAAGTTTTTTATCAAAAAAGTATAAGATTTCAAGCTATAATGCGCAAGAAATGAAAGAAATTAAAGAAAATGATAAAAACTACTTAAATTATTGCATAGATTGTGATAAAATAGGTGATAAACTGTTTTTACGAACACGGCAGGAAAACGACCGATTTTCTTTTACCAAAAGAAATGTCACAAAAACAATAAAAAAACTTCTGATTGAAGACAAGGTTTCCAAAGAGCAACGAAACAAAATTGCAATTTTGTCAGATGAAAACGACAATGTCCTTTGGCTGGAGGGGTACGGTGTAAACCGCCCTTTTATCGCTTGTGAGCAAAGCAAAGGTATGTTGGTTATTGAAAAAGAGTAAAGGTAGGAATTTTATGTTAAACGACATTAAGCAGACACTTATAACTAAAGAGGAAATAGCACAGATTACCAAAAAATTAGGGGAAGATGTCACAAGAGACTACCAAGGCAAGGATTTGCTCCTTGTCACGGTGTTAAAAGGGGCGGTGGTTTTTCTTGCGGATTTAATGCGTGAGATTGACACCCATTGCGAGATTGATTTTATGGTAGTTTCCTCCTACGGGTCAGGGGTGAAAACCTCCGGCAACGTAAAGATTGTAAAGGACATAAATATCCCACTTGAGGATAAAGATGTGCTGATTGTCGAGGATATTCTTGACTCGGGGCTTACACTGAACTACATTATAGGTATGTTAAAGCAGAGAAACCCCAAAAGCATTGAAATTGTCACACTTTTGGACAAGCCCTCACGCAGAGCTTGCGAGGTCAAGGCAAAGTACATAGGCAGACAGGTACCGGACGAATTTGTCGTAGGCTATGGCTTGGATTTTGATGAAAAATACCGCAACCTTCCCTTTATAGGTATATTAAAGCCGGAAGTTTACACAAAATAAAAGCAAAATGGAAAAGGAGAAAACCTTTGGTTAAAAAGAGAAATAACAGTATATTCCCCGTTATTGCAATGCTTTTGCTACTGCTGGCGATGGCTGTCTTTATGAGAACACCAACGGAGCAAAGCACAATGAAAACAAGTGAGGCTATCGACTTGTTTCGTGACCAAAAAGTTGAAGAATATGAGCTGAATATCGGAAACGGCAACTTGAAAATCAAGCTGTTCGGTCAAGAGGAGCTTATCAACTATAAGGTGCCAAGCGTCAACTACTTTGTTGAAAAAATCGACCCATTTGTGGAAAAATACAATGAGTCACACCCTAATGCAAGGATTAAATACACCCACGTTGCACCCACCCAATTTCCGGCGTGGCTGTCCGTTATTCCCTACATTATCATGCTGGGCTTTTTAGGTTTTCTGTTCTATAATATGTACAGTCAAGCCAATGGCGGAGCAAAGGGCATGAGCGTTGGCAGAGCAAAAACCAAGGACGCAGGGGATTTGTCACAGCGTAAAACCTTTAAGGATGTGGCTGGGGCAGACGAGGAAAAGGAAGAACTAGTCGAGATTGTTGACTTTTTAAAAGAGCCTAGCAAATTTAATGCCTTGGGTGCAAGAATACCTAGAGGTGTCTTGCTTGTAGGCCCTCCCGGCACGGGTAAAACACTCCTTGCCAAAGCTACAGCAGGTGAGGCAGGCGTTCCATTCTTCTCAATATCCGGCTCGGATTTTGTGGAGATGTACGTTGGCGTAGGTGCGTCAAGAGTCCGTGACCTGTTTGAAAAGGCGAAAAAAAGTGCACCCTCCATCATCTTTATTGATGAAATTGATGCAGTAGGCCGACAAAGAGGTGCAGGCCTTGGTGGTGGACACGATGAAAGAGAGCAGACCTTAAACCAGCTGCTAGTGGAGATGGACGGTTTTGGTGCTAACGAAGGCGTTATAGTTATGGCGGCAACCAACCGCTCAGACATATTGGACAAGGCGTTGCTGCGTCCCGGTCGTTTTGACCGTCAGGTTTATGTGGGAGCACCGGACATAAAGGGCAGAGAAGAAGTGCTGAAGGTTCATATGGCAAACAAGCCATTAGGCCCCGATGTGGATATGCGTGCTATCGCCCAAGCTACCCCCGGCTTTACGGGAGCAGACCTTGAAAACCTTGCCAATGAAGCGGCACTTTTGGCGGCGAAAAATGGCAGAAAAGCCATAACACAAGCGGATATAGATTCCGCCACCATCAAGGTTATCGCAGGCCCTGAGAAAAAATCAAGAGTGGTAACACCCAAGGAGAAAAAATTGGTGTCCTACCACGAGGCAGGCCATGCTATCACCACATTTATCTGCGAGACGTCACACCCTGTAAAGGAAATTTCCATAATTCCCCGTGGTATGGCAGGGGGCTACACCCTTTCCTTGCCGGAGGAGGATTCCAACTATCGCACTAAAAAACAGATGCTGGACGAAATTGTCACCCTTTTGGGGGGCAGATGTGCCGAGCAGATTATACTGGACGATATCTCCACAGGGGCATCCAATGACCTAGAGAGAACCACCTCTATCGCAAAGGCTATGGTCACAAGATATGGCTTTAGCGAAAAGCTGGGCAACGTGGTCTATGGGCATGACCCACAGCAGACCTTCCTAGGCCGTGATTATTCACAGGGGCAAGGGTACTCCGAGGCGGTGGCAAGCGAAATTGACACGGAAATCAGACAACTGGTTGACCAAGGCTATCATCGCTGCATAACCATACTAAAGGAAAACATTGATAAGCTGCACATAGTCGCTAAAATTCTTATGACACAGGAAAAAATCACCGGTGATGAATTTAGAGAGATTATGTCGGATGGATACGTTTATGTAGAGCCTACCGAGGTTACTCAATCCGATATAAAAGCACAGGAAATTCTGGAAAAAGCAGAGCTTGTGGAAAAAACTGAGGAGACTACAGTGATAGCACCCGAGAGCGAAGAGCAGCAGTAAAAATAAGAATTGACAAAAGGGCAGTTGTAAAAACAGCTGCCTTTTTCCTTGACAAACATTTTTATAAATCATATTATAGATAAAGCAAATTAAAACTTATAAAAAAATCTGTCATATGGCGGAGCTTTATTAAAGATATAAAACCATAGGAGTGTGAAATGGCAAAACAACCGAAAATTTATGGAAATGAGAGTATAAGCAGTCTAAAAGGTGCAGACAGGGTGAGAAAACGCCCGGCTGTCATCTTTGGTTCCGATGGAATTGAAGGGTGCAGACATTCGATTTTTGAAATATTGTCCAACAGTATAGATGAAGCAAGAGAGGGTCACGGCGACAGGATAACCTTGACAAGGTACGAGGATGGCTCGGTGGAAGTTGAGGATATGGGGCGAGGAATTCCCGTTGATTACAATAAAAACGAGGAACGCTACAACTGGGAGCTGCTATTTTGCGAGATGTATGCCGGCGGCAAATACAACAACAATGACGGTGACAACTATCAATATTCCTTGGGGCTTAACGGCTTGGGGCTATGTGCTACCCAGTATGCCTCGGAATATATGAAGGTGGATATCGTCCGTGACGGCTTTGAGTACCATTTGGATTTTGAGCACGGAGAAAATGTTGGGGGGCTGAAAAAAGAACCTACAACTAAAAAACAAACCGGCTCTAAAATAAAGTGGAAGGCAGATACCACGGTTTTCAGTGACATTGATGTGCCCACAGAATATTTTGAGGAGATTTTGAAAAGACAGGCGGTGGTAAATCCAAGTGTACTTTTCGTCTTTAAAAACCACACTAAGGATGGGGTGGAGTCAAAGGAATATTTCTATAAAAATGGCATAAGCGATTATGTACAGGAGATTTGCGAGGGTGGCAATTTGACCCAAATTATCTTCAACACCGGCGAAGCGGCAGGCAAGGACAGGGCGGATATGCCGGAATATAAGGTGAAGATGAATGTGGCATTCTGCTTTTCCAACACGGTACAAAGGATAGAATATTACCACAATTCCAGCTTTTTGGAGTATGGCGGCTCGCCGGAAAAGGCGGTCAAAAGTGCCTTTGTCAGCCAAGTGGACAACTTTGCAAAGCAAAGAGGGCTGTACAAAAAAAATGAGAGTAAAATCACATTTCAAGATATAGAGGATTGCTTGATTTTTGTTTCAAGCTGCTTTTCTACCCTTACAAGCTATGAAAATCAGACGAAAAAGGCGATAACCAACAAGTTTATAACCCAAGCCATGACGGAATTTTTAAAGCACACACTGGAAGTGTACTTTATTGAAAAACCCGACGAAGCCTTAAAGCTGGTGCAGCAGATAATCGTCAACAAGCAAAGCCGTGAGCAGGCGGAAAAAACACGTCAGAGCCTTAAAAAAACTATGACCGCACAGATTGACATTGGCAACCGTGTCCATAAATTTGTGGATTGCCGCAGCAAGGATATGTCAAGGCGTGAGGTCTATATAGTGGAGGGCGATTCGGCTTTGGGTGCTTGTAAAACCAGCCGAGATTCCGACTTTCAGGCACTTATGCCCGTGAGAGGGAAGATTTTAAACTGCTTAAAAAGCGACTACGAGAAGATTTTTAAAAGCGATATAATAACCGACCTTGTAAAGGTGCTGGGCTGTGGGGTGGAATCCCCTGCAAAGTACAAGACAAGCGGAATATCCACCTTTAATATAGAAAATTTACGGTGGCACAAGGTGGTTATCTGTACCGATGCGGACGTGGACGGTTTTCAGATAAGAACGCTGATTTTGACTATGCTCTATCGGCTGTGTCCACAGCTTATAGACGATGGCTTTGTGTACATTGCGGAAAGCCCGCTGTATGAGGTTTCCACCAAAAAGAAAACATATTTTGCCTATACCGAAAATGAAAAGCAGGATATTTTGGCTAGGGTAGAGGGGGAAAAATATACAATTCAGCGGTCAAAGGGGCTTGGCGAAAATGAGCCGGAGATGATGTGGCTCACCACAATGAACCCAGAGACACGGCGGCTGATAAAGGTCTGCAAGGAGGATTTTACCCGAACACAGGAGATGTTTGAGATGCTTTTGGGGGACAACCTTGCGGCGAGAAAACAATTTATACAGGATTTTGGGGCAGACTACCTAGACCAGTTGGATTTATCGTAAAGGAGAGGACTTATGGCTAAAAAAACAGAAAAAGTATTAAAAAAACGCCCGGGTCTGTCCGATGCGGTGGAGATTTTATCCGCAGGTGAAGTGCTGGAAAGCCCTATCACCGAGACCCTTGAGCAAAACTATATGCCCTACGCTATGAGCGTAATCGTCTCTCGTGCTCTGCCGGAAATTGACGGCTTTAAGCCCAGCCATAGAAAACTTTTGTACACAATGTACGAGATGAACCTTTTAAAGGGGGCAAAAACCAAAAGTGCCAACATTGTGGGACAGACAATGCGGCTAAACCCTCACGGCGACCAAGCCATCTATGAAACCATGGTGCGTCTTGCACGGGGAAATGAGAGTATGCTGGTGCCATTTGTGGACAGCAAGGGTAACTTTGGCAAAAGCTATTCCAGAGATATGGCATATGCCGCCTCACGTTATACCGAGGCAAAGCTGGAAAATGTCTGCGAGGAGCTTTTTAGAGATATCGACCAAGATACGGTGGACTTTGTGGACAACTATGATGCCACGAGAAAAGAGCCAACCCTGCTGCCCGTAACCTTTCCAAACATCTTGACAAACAACACCCTAGGCATTGCCGTGGGTATGGCGTCCTCCATCTGCTCCTTTAATTTAGAGGAGGTGTGCCGCACCACCATAGCACTGATAAAGGACCCACAGCACAATATAAAGGACACGCTGTTAGCACCGGATTTTGCAGGCGGCGGAATAATTTTATACGACCAGAGCGACATTGACGGGGTTTATGAGACAGGGCGAGGGAGTATTCGGGTTCGCAGCCGCTGGGAATATGTGGCTGAGCACAATATAATCGAGGTCACACAGATACCCCAAACCACTACCATTGAAGCGATTATGGACAAGGTGGCAGACCTTGTAAAGCAGGGCAAAATCAAAGAGATAAGCGATATGCGTGACGAGACGGATTTAAACGGCTTGCGGATTGCCTTTGATTTAAAAAGAGGGCAGGACCCTAATCGCCTTATGACCAAGCTTTTCAGAACCACCCCATTAGAGGAAGCGTTCAGTGCAAACTTTAACATTTTAATCGCAGGTGTGCCACAGGTTATGGGGGTTAAAACCATACTAAACGAGTGGATTGCCTTTCGCCGTGACTGTGTAAAACGCAGAACCTTCTTTAGCTTGAACGGCAAAAAAGAAAGGCTGCATTTGGTTTTGGGGCTGGAGGCAATTCTCTTGGACATCGACAGGGCGGTTAGCATTGTGCGAAACACCGACGATGAAAAAGAGGTTGTGCCAAACCTGATGATAGGCTTTGGCATAGATGAAATCCAAGCGGAATATGTGAGCGAAATCCGTCTAAGACAGCTAAATAAGAATTATATTTTAAAGCGGATAGAGGAAAAAGACGCACTGCTTGCGGAAATTGCAGAGCTGGAGGACATTTTAAAGAGCGATGCAAAGATGAAAAAAATCATAATAGCGGAGCTGGAAAATGTCATAAAGAAATACGCAAGCCCACGGAAAACCGCAATACTATATGACTCCACCCTTGAAAAAGAGGACGAGGAGGAGGAAGAAATTCAATGCTATCCTGTCAATTTGTTCTTGACAAAGCAAGGATATCTAAAGAAAATCACCCCACAATCCTTGCGTATGAGCAGCGAACAAAAGCTAAAGGCAGACGATGAGGTGATGGAGCACATTGAAACGGTAAATGACATCGAGCTTATGTTTTTCACCAACAAGCAACAGGTCTACAAATGTCGAGCCAGTGCCTTTGATGACACCAAGGCGAGCGTTATGGGAGAGTTTGTGCCTGCAAAGTTAGGTATGGACGAGGATGAGGAGATAATAAAGCTGGTGCTAACTAAGGACTACAAGGGCTTTTTACTCTTTAACTTTGACAATGGCAAGGCGGCAAAGATACCTCTTTTAGCCTATGAAACAAAACAAAACCGCAAAAAGTTGGTCAATGGCTTTACCGACAAGGCAAAGGTTGTGAGCATCATTCAAGCACAGGAAAATTTTGATGTGGCGTACATTACAAATGTAAACCGTGCACTAGTGGTAAACACCAGTCAAATACCGGAAAAGACCACCAAAAATTCCATAGGGGTACAGGTGCAGACCTTAAAGAAAAACCAGTTTATAAAATCCGCAGAGCCGGTGGAAAAAATACAGCTTGAAAATTCGGGAAAATATAAGACGAAGAATATTCCGGCGGCAGGCAGCTTTTTGCGGGACGAGGATATAGCACAGCAGCTGGAACTTATATAAAAAACAGAGGTCGCTTTTTACGGCAACCTCTGAATATATAGGAAACAAGCTTTTGCCGGTTTCCCTTTGGCTTAAAACAAAAAAGCTAAATGGCGTATCCATTGTGTGAAAGCTTTTGTGTTTCAAGCTTAAATGTAGTATTGCCCCTTTAATTGATAATATACACGGGTTTTTATTAAAATTTCCCTTGCATTAACAGATTTTATGTGATATAGTAATATGGTCATATATAACAGGACGGAGGTCGGAAGAATGAATATTTTTGAAATAATCAGCGGTGTGCTGCTAATAATATGCAGCGTATTTATTATATTGTTGGTGTTGGCACAAGAAGCCAAAGGAAATGGTATGGCAGCAATGACAGGCGGCAGCGAAGCTTTTGGCGAAATGCAAAGCAGAACACCTGATGCACGCATAGCTAAAGTTACAAAATATGCAGCAATTGCTTTTTTTGTGTTGACAATGGCAGTTAGTGCAATCAGCATATTTGTAAAATAATACTAACGAAAAAACTCGCCGTTTTCGGCGGTTTTTTTTTATACATTTAACTGGGACGTACATAATGTAGTCCACAGCTATACACAATATAGTAAGAAAAGCTATATAGAGAAAAGAGAGGGCAAATGCCAATTAAAGAAAAAATCCTAAAGGAGCTGGAAAAGGCTCCGCAAAAATTCAAAGCATTAAAGATGAAATTCAAGGGCAGCAAAAAGTTTATGGACGCCATGGACGAGCTGTATAAAAGCGGTATAATTGACGAGGTCAACGGCTATGTAAAATTAGTCAGAGTAGGGGACAAGAAAAAGCCCCTGTCACACGCTCAACCATCACCTCACTCAAGTGAACAAAAAACGGGTCAAATGGCTTCCACAAAGGTGCATATTGAACCGATAAAACTGGATAAAGAGGTAGTGGTAAAAAAGCCGGAGGAAGAATTTGTCCGTGGCAGCAAGGAAAATCTTGTAGGCAAAATTGTAAAGCTCACGGAAAATTATGGCTTTGTTCGGGTTGAGGGGATAGCAAAGGACATATTTGTCGCCGGCAAATTTATGATGGGTGCCATTGTGGGGGACACGGTAGAAATTGAGAAGGTACCATCAAGACGCCATCAGTTTGAGGGCGAGGTTGTGGCAATATTAAAGGAAAAAACTAACCTAGTGGGCACTATCGAGAAGAAAGCCGGAAAATTCTTTGTGACACCAAAGGACTGCCCGACCCTTTCGCTGCCTGTGGAAAACAGAGGGTGGGACTTTCACCCCGAGGATGTTGTGTTAATCAATGTACTAGGTAGGGGCAGAGGTCACCGCAGTTTAACTGCCAAGGTCACAGAAAACGTGGGGATTATAAATTCCAGCGAAAAATCTGTCACTTTGCTGCTCAGCGAAAAACAGGTACAGCGTGAGTTTGAGCCGCAGGTTATCGAAGAGGCGGCAGGGATAATTTCAAGGCTGGATATGAAATCGGAGTACGAGCATCGAACCGACCTTACAAATAAGCCCATATTCACTATAGACTCGGACAAAACCAAGGATATTGATGATGCTATCTCCATTGAAAAGACTGCGGAAGGCTACAATTTAGGAGTTCACATTGCGGATGTGAGCTATTTTGTACGCCCTGCAAGCTTTGTAAACCAAGCGGCATTTGCACGGGGCACCTCCATCTATTTTGGGGAAAATGTCATACCTATGCTACCGAGAGAATACTCTAATGGAGTGTGCTCTTTAAACCCCAATGAAGAGCGGCTTGCCTTTACCTGTGATATGTTTTTGGACGAGAGCGGCACGGTAAAAAGCTATAAATTCTACAAATCTGTGGTAAAATCAAAGGTTAAAGGGGTTTACAGCGAGATAAACACCATTCTTGACGGCAGTGCCACAGAGGATATTAAGAAAAAATATGACGAGCTTACCCAAAGCATATTTTTAATAAATGAGCTGTATGAAAAGCTTGATAAAAAGCGTGATGCCCGTGGTTCAATGGACATTGAAAGCGACGAGGCACAGATTATATTTGACAAAAAAGGCAAGGCTGTGGACGTTGTAAAAAGGGAAAGAGGACAGAGCGAAAAGATAATCGAGGAGTGTATGCTGCTGGCAAATGGCTGCTCGGCTAACCTTGCGAAAAAGCTGAACATACCCTTTGTATACCGTGTTCACCCAGCTCCCGACCCTGAAAAGCTATATGTTTTAAAGGACAATTTAAAGAAGTTTGGTTTGCGTCTGGAAGTGAAAAAAGATGGAAATATGCAGCAGGCACTGTCTAAATTACTGGATGAATCCCGTGGGACAAAGCTGGAACGCTTTATCCATATGGGAGTGCTGCGCAGCCAAGCAAAGGCTAAATATTCCGAGATACCCCAAGGGCATTTTGGCTTGGCACTAGAGGATTATTCCCACTTTACAAGCCCTATACGCCGTTATCCCGACCTTGCTATACACAGAATATTGACGGACGTTGTAAACGGTGTTTCCAAGGATAAAATCAAGAAGAAATATGAAAAATTTGCCAAGGCTGCCTCGGAACAATCCAGCAACACAGAGCTTGATGCTATGCAGGTTGAGCGAGACGCTATGGACATCTACAAAGCGGAATATATGTGCGGACACATCGGCGAGACATTTAAGGGCACTGTGAGCAGTGTCACCACCTTTGGAGTATATGTGGCTCTTGAAAACACGGTGGAGGGTCTGGTGCACGTTTCGGTACTGGGAATGGTAACACCCACCTTGCAGGAGGGCTACAGCCTGTCCTGCCCAGTGAGCGGCAAAAAATATGTCATAGGTGACCAGGTTATGGTTAAGGTTTTAGGTGCAGACATCTTCAATGGCAACATTGATTTACAGATTATTTAAAGCAACAAAAATGGCGGGCGGTTCACTTAAATTGTGAGCCGCTCTTCTTTTTTAGAAAAATTTGCATATAAATATATAAATTACCAACACTCAAAGCAAAGAAAGAGGTGCTGGGTTTGATAAATATATTTAAAAGGAAACTTAAAACAGACAGACAGATGGAAATAGAAGATATTAAAAAGGATATTAAGGAGTGTGAATTTCTCCTTTCAAGAAACGATATAATCTTTAATATGGCGGTAGATGAAAAACTTATAGAGTCTAAAATATACGAGCGTGAGGCACTTTTGCATCAGTATGACTACTTGGTAACCCAGCTTAGAGAAAAGCAAAAGGAGGCTGTGACTGTAGAATAGCTTTTAGGCGCACTGGAAAAACGAACTTTTAAAGTTTAAAGCATAAAAAAGGAGGGGAAAATGGAGAGCATTATGTTGTTTTTAGGCGGATTTATTGTGTTGGCGGCAGTGTCTTATGCACTGGCTAGAGCACAGCGCCCAATTTTGACGGCGGTAAAAAGCGCTGTGTGCGGAATAGGCAGCCTTATGCTGGTAAATATTGTTTCGAAGGTTACAGGCTGTTACATAGGCGTGAATTTTTTCACTGCATTTGTCGCCGGTGTACTGTCGGTTCCGGGGGTTATTGCCATGCTGTTTTTAAAGCTAATTTTCATATAGAATACTAAATATAGTCACAGTTTTACCATTGTAATAATTTTGTTATATAATTTTGCAACAAAGGGCACAGATATTGCTTAAATATTTATATATATTGCACAAAAAAGGGATGGTTTTCAAAAATACCCATATTGACAAACACGCTCTATTGTTAGATAATGAAGGTGTAAAAGGCACAAGCCTTTAATATGTTTTAGACATATAAATTTTAGGAGGATATTCCAATGAAAAAGTTAGTAGCAATTATGCTAACACTTGCTGTGGCAGTTTCCCTTACAGCTTGTGGCGGCGGCAAAGCTCCAGAATCAAAACCCGATGCAGCAGCAACACCTGCAGCAGACGCAGCAGCACCAAAAGAGGCGTTAAAAGCTTGCATTATCGTTTCCAACCTTGGGGACAAATCTTTCAATGACTCTGCCGATGCAGGCATGAAAAAAGCTGTTAAAGATTTCGGTATCGACTACAAATGTATCGAAATTGGTTTGGACGACTCCAAATCCGTTCCTACACTTTTTGAAGCAGCCGATGCAGGCTATGATATAATAGCTTTCAACAACCTTTCATTTGGTGCAGCACAAGACTGGCTTGATGAAAACGCAGCAACCTATCCTGAAACAACATTCCTTATGTATGATGAGTATGTGTGGGAAAACAAGCACGACAATGTAGTTTTGCTAAAATACAAACAATCCGAATCTGACTTCCTTGCAGGTGCTCTTGCAGGCAAAATGTCAAAATCCGGCGTTGTTGGTTTTGTAGGCGGAATGGACGTTCCTGTTATCGCTGACTTCCTAGTTGGATACATTGACGGCGTTCTTTATGCAAATCCAAAGGCAAAAATGACAGTTTCTTACACAGAAAACTGGGTTGATGCAGCAAAGGGCAAAGAATTAGGACTTGCTTCCATCAATGCAGGTGCAGATTTTATTCACGCAGTAGCTGGCGGTTCAGGCAATGGTGCTCTTGAGGCAGCTCAATCAAAGGGCGTTTGGGGAATTGGCGTTGATGCTGACCAATACGAGCTTTACAAGACAGAAAAACCAGAGCTTGCAAAATCAATAATCACATCTTCAATTAAAGATGTTGGCGCTTCACTTTATGCTTGTATAAAAGAAATTTCCGAAGGCACATTTAAAGCAGGCGGAGACAGATGGTTTGGTATCGAGCAAAACGCTTGCGGTATTGCTGAAAACGAAAACTATCTTGCAAATGTTCCAGCTGATGTACAGGAATACATGAAACAAGTTAAAGCGGACATTGCTTCCGGCAAAATCAAAGTTTCTTCCTATTTCGCAATGACAGAGGAAGAATACAAAGCAAAAGTTGACGCAGTTACAAAGAAATAATTTAGCATAGTTCAATTAAATTAAAGTCAGCCTGTATTTTTCGAAATACGGGCTGACTTTTTCTATAAAGGCATTTACTTTTTGTCCATTTTAGAGTACAATAATACATATATTTTATTTTTAATAGTGAGGTGAGGAATATGCCAGAAGAAATTTTGCTTATGGATAAAATTACAAAAGTTTATCCAAATGGGTTTGTTGCCAGCAAAGAGGTTACATTTTCCATCAATAAGGGCGAAATTCATGCACTTGTGGGAGAGAACGGTGCAGGCAAAACAACATTAATGAAAGTCTTGTTCGGCATTGAGCAGCCGGAGGAGGGCAGAATTCTAATTAAGGGTCAAGAGGTTAAAATTCATAATCCTCTTGAGGCGATTGCGTATGGAGTAGGTATGGTTCATCAGCATTTTATGCTTGTGCCGTCCCTTACCGTTGCAGAAAATATGGTACTTGGCATAGAACCAAAGAAAAACGGTGTGTTTGACTTTGAAGAGGCGGTAAGAATTACCGAAGAAATTGCTGAAAAGTACAACTTGAATGTGGATGCAAGAGCGAAGGTAGATGACCTGCCTGTTGGCTTTAAACAAAAGGTGGAGATACTAAAAGCGTTGCTGCGTGGTGCGGAAATTCTTATCTTGGATGAGCCTACCGCAGTGCTTACACCACAGGAGACAGCGGAATTATTTGTAGAATTAAAACATTTAAGAGACAAGGGGCACACCATTGTCTTTATCAGCCACAAGCTCAATGAAATCAAGGAGATATGCGACCGCTTGACAGTGCTGCGTCTTGGCAAGAGTGTGGGTACAGCCAATGTTGCAGATGTCACAGAGCAGCAAATATCAAGAATGATGGTGGGTCGTGACGTTGTATTAAAGGTGGAAAAAACAAAGGCACAGCCAAAGGAGACGGTGCTCAAGGTCAAAGGCTTGAAAATTGTCAATGACGATGGCAAGCATTTGGTTAAGGACATCAGCTTTTCCGTGAGAAAAGGCGAAATTCTAGGAGTTGCAGGGGTTGAGGGCAATGGCCAGAGCCAGATAAGTGAAGCTATAACCGGATTGCTTAAATTTGACCAAGGGGAAATCACCGTGGGTCAAGAGAGCGTCAGGGGCAAGAGCATACGCAAAATTCGTGAGATGGGTGTGTCCCACGTTTCCGAGGATAGAATGACCTATGGTGTCAGCTCTAATTCGGGAGTAAAGGACAATATAATCTCCGACCGTTACTATAAAAAAGAGTTTAACAAGGGCTTTTTGCAGGACGGAAAAAAGATGGACACTATGACAGATGAGCTTATCAAGGAATTTTTGATAAAATGTGACGACCGTGACCAAGCGGTTCGTATGCTGTCCGGCGGAAATATGCAAAAGGTTGTTGTTGCAAGAGAGTTTTCAAGTAGCCCTAAATTGGTGGTGGCAAACCAGCCAACCCGTGGCATAGACGTTGGCGCTACAGAGTTTATCCGCAAAAAGTTAGTGCATCTGCGTGATGATGGCAGTGCGGTTTTATTAATATCCGCAGATTTAAACGAGGTATTGGAGCTGTCCGACAGCCTTATTGTTATGAACAACGGCGAGATTGCCGCATACATTCCTGATGCAAGTGCAATTGACGAGATGGAGCTTGGGGAATATATGCTGGGAGTTAAAAAAATGAGTGCCGAGGAGATTGCGAGGGTGGCATATGAATAAGGGTAAACAATTGAGTAATAAACAGATTGAAAGACGGTTTGAAACCTTCAAAACCGCAGTTGCAATTTTTATCGCTCTTGCAATTGCATTGCTTGTAATTTCACTGGTGAGCGAAGCTCCGATGGAAGCTATACAAGCCTTTATCTTTGGGCCTTTACAGAAAAAATCAAGGCTGGGTAACATAGTGGAGATGATGACGCCGCTTATCTTTACCGGCACGGCAATCTGTGTTATGTACCAAGCCAACCAGTTTAATATGATTGGCGAGGGTGCGTTTCTCCTAGCTGCCAACATGACCACATATTTTGTACTGACCTTTTCAAACATGAATGGGCTGGGGCTTAAAGTGGGGGGAATATTGGTGGGCGTTGTGGTAGGCGCTTTTGCCGCATTGATACCGGCGGCGCTGAAAGCAAAGTGGAAGGCAAACGAGGTTGTTTCCTCCATTATGCTAAACTACATTTTATTGCAGCTTGCAAACTATATTTTGTACTATCAAATGAAGGACACCAAGGCGGGCTTGCAGGCGTCCTACAAACTGCCAGCCCAGTCACAGCTTACTAAATTCATAAGTGGAACACGTATCCACACCGGCATAATAATAGCTCTTGTGGTGGTGGTCGCAGCGTATATATTCATCTATAAAACCAAATGGGGCTATGAAATCCGCATGGTTGGCTCCAACGAAAACTTTGCAAAATATTCCGGCATCAATGTAATCGGCGTGGCGGTTATGGCACAGGTTATAGGTGGTGCAATCGCCGGTATGGGCGGCAGCATTGAGCAGCTGGGTATGTACAACAGATATGTCTGGTATGGAAAATCCCCCGGATATGGCTGGGACGGAATAATGGTGGGAATACTCGCCAAAAACAACCCACTATATGTGCCACTAGCAGCATTTTTCTTGGCATATTTGCGTATCGGTGCAGATGCTATGAACAGATTTTCCGACGTGCCTGTGGAGTTTATCAACATCGTACAGGCGATAGTCATTATGCTTATTGCCGCACAGATGTTTATGTCAAAATATAAGCACAAGCTTATTGTCACAAATGCGAAGAAACAGTTAGAAGCAAAGGAGGACAAATAATTTATGTTAGAACAAATTTTTGAACTTCTGGTAACTCCAAGCTTTGGTGCCGCTATACTGCGTGTCACCACACCAATTCTGTTTGCCGCTTTGGGCGGGTTGATTTCAAGACGTGCAGGCATATTCAACATGACCCTTGAGGGGACAATGCTTACATCTGCCTTGGCAGGCGTTGTTGTCTCTGCCTATGTGAAAAGATGGACACTGGGAGGGCTGGCTCCAACCGACCCATTGTACAATGATGTGATAGGAAAAGCCAACCTGTTTGGCACCACCGCAGGCTTTGCCGCCGGTGTTCTAGCCGGTATATTTATAGCTTTGATTTTGGCGTATATGGCAATTGAACTAAAGGCGGATATAGTGCTGACAGCCCTCGCAATAAATATTATGGCAAGCGGCGGAACGGTGTTTATCCTCTATCTTACAGCGGGGGAAAAAGGCGTTTCCTCCTCCCTTAACTCCTGCACAATGCCGGTGTGGAACATACCATTTATAAAGGATATTCCGGTGCTGGGAGAAATTTTATCAGGGCATAACCTGATGGTTTATTTCGCTATTCTGTGTGCGCCAATTGTGTACTTCATTATTATGAAAACCAAGACAGGGCTTAGAATTCGTGCCGTGGGTGAAAACCCCAATGCGGCGGAATCTGTGGGCATAAATGTTAAAAAAGTACAGTTTCAAGCGATGATACTATCGGGGCTGTTCTGCGGCTTTGGCGGCGTTTCCCTTTCAATGGGTTATGTATCCTTCTTCAGCCGAGATATGACTAGTGGACGTGGGTTTATTGCACTGTCTGCTATGAACTTAGGCAATGCATCCCCTGTTGGCACAACAATAGCCTCCTTCCTGTTCGGTATGTTTGATGCAATGGCAAACGTGTTGCAGTCGCTGTCCATACCAAATCAGCTTATCGTTTCCATTCCCTACATCGCAACCCTTATCGGGCTTGTGATATTTGCGGTGAGAACCGATGCGAAGATTAAAAAAGCAAAAAAGAGATAGACTTTAATATAAGCATAAAAAGGTCGTAGCTTTGGCTGTGACCTTTTTATTTAACAAAAAACAGTATGTGGGTGATAGGCTATGTGAAAGCCATGTCCATATTTATTTGTTAACAGTCATCAAAGGAAAATTATATGAAAAAAATTAAATGGCCGGGTGCCACGCTTATGATGCCGGTGCCGCCGGTACTAGTGAGCTGTGGAACGATGGAAAAGCCTAACGCTATAACTATAGCTTGGACGGGGATTATAAATTCTCAGCCGCCAAAAACCTACATCAGCATAAGACCGGAAAGATATTCCTACAATATAATCAAGGAGAGCGGCGAGTTTGTCATAAATATGCCAACGGCAAAAATGGTGCGAGAGATTGATTACTGCGGCTGTCGCAGTGGGGCAAATGAGGATAAATTTAAGGCGATGAAGCTGACGGCTATGGAGTGCGAGGGTATGTCCTGTCCACAGATAGCACAAAGCCCTATAGCACTCACCTGCCGTGTGACAGAGATAGTACCCCTTGGCTCCCATCATATGTTCTTAGCGGACATTACAGGGGTTTTGGTGGAGGAGGAGCTACTGGACAGCAAAGGGAGATTGCAGGTGGAAAAAGCAGGGCTTATGGCATATGCTCACGGGCAATATTTTGAACTGGGAAAAAAGATAGGCAGCTTTGGCTTTAGCGTAGAAAAAAAGAAAAAGAATTTGAAAAAAAGAAGATAGATGGCAGTGTATAATTATAACAAAAGTTGACAGGAGACAAAACAGATGGCAAGAGGATTTGAAAAGGTAGCAGACCGCTTTAAAAAGCACAGCGGTGACATAGAGATTAAACTGCCTCAGCGTGGCACAGAACATTCCATAGCATACGACATTTTTTCCCCCATTGATGGAGTGATAAAGCCTATGGAAAGGCTGTTTATATGGACGGATGTCAAGGCGTATTTTGGCACCGATGAGGCACTCATAATGAACGTGCGGTCCTCTATGGGCAGTGTGCCAATCATTATGGCAAATTCTCAAGGGTGGATAGAGAGCGATTACTATTCAAATTCGGAAAACGATGGAAACTTGGGGGTAAACCTATTTAACCTAGGCAAAGAGGAGTATGTAATCAAAGCGGGAGATAGAATTGCTCAATGTATGTTTATAAATTATATTACAGCAGATAATGGCAATACCAAGGAGAAAAGAACGGGCGGATTTGGTTCTACAAATAGATAGTATACATTATAAAACATCAAAACAGCTACAATCCAAAGGGGAATATAGGGGTTTTGATGTTTATTTATACACAAAACATACATAAATGTCCATAAGAATATAATTGTATTTGTAATTTATAACAAACCTTCAATATATCTATAAATATGCATTGACAATGAATAAAAATCGGAATATAATACACTCATAACAAAAACATAAACAACAATAAACATTAAGGAGAGATATTATGAAAAAGATTATTGCACTTACATTAATAGCGCTTATGGCAATGTCACTTGCAGCTTGCGGCGGTAAACCGGAAGAAAGTAAACCACAGGACAGCGCTTCCCCTAGCCCAGCAGCACAGACAGACAAAAAGCCAATAGATGTAGAATATCACTCAGTGGAAGCGATAAAAGCAAGAGGAGTTTTGTCCGTGGCGACAGAAAGCCAATATGCACCATTTTGTTTTAAGTCAGATAAAGGCGAGATAATTGGTCTTGAACCGGATTTTCTAAAGGCTTATGCAGAATATTTAGGAGTAACTCTTGATTTACAAGATATGGCATTTGACTCGGTTGTTCCATCGGCACAAAGCGGAATAGTTGATATGGGTATGGCAGGTCTTACCCCCGATGCAGAGAGAAAGAAAGCGGTTGATTTTTCCGATTTTTACTATACGGGCGGTCAAAACCTTATTATAAAGGCAGATAAATTGGATACATATACAACGATTGAAAGCCTTGATGGCAAATCAATCGGCGCACAAAAAGGCTCAACACAGCAAAAAATCGCCGAGACACAGTTTCCTAAAGCAACAATGTCGCTTATGCCAAAAATCCCAATGCTGGTAATTGATTTGCAAAATGGCAACCTTGATGGCGTACTTGCAGATAAGGTTACAGCAGAGCAATATGTTAAACTGAACAAAGACCTTGCTTTAGCAAAGGTTGAAATCAAGGTTGAAGAGGAAGAAAACGGCTCCTCCATCGCAGTAATGAAGGGCAACTCCGACCTCACAAAGAGCCTCAATGAGTTTATCAAGGCGAAAACAGATGATGGTTCTATCGGAAAATGGTATGTTTCCGCAAAAGAAATTGCAGACACCCTAGGGGTAGAGTAACAATAGAAAGCTTAGGTGGCACAAGGGTTTGTATCATCTTAGGCACAGCCCAAATATTGAAAAATAATGGGCTGTGCTTAATGCTTTAAATATAAGGAGTAATAATGTCAAAGCTATTTTCATTTCAAAGGATGCTGACTATTTTTATAGATTATCGGCAATTTTTTCTTGATGGTGTTAAAACCACTATAATGCTCTCCCTTGTTGCGGTGCTGTTTGGTACAATTTTAGGGGGCTTGCTGGCGGTTTTAAGAATGTACGGCCCGAAAATCGTAAGATGGATAGCCGTCTCTTACATAGAAATCATACGCTCAACCCCACTTATGGTGCAGGTTATGATAATCTACACCTTCACAGGGGCGATGGGCTTTAAATTTCCGCCGATGTTCGGCATAAAAAACTTTAGCACCTTGGCGTGGGGACTGCTTGCAGTGTCTATGAACTCGGCGGCATATGTGGCGGAGATAGTCCGTGGCGGCATAAATGCAGTTGACCCAGGGCAGATGGAGGCGGCTCGCTGTCTTGGTATGAACAAGAGTATGGCGTTGCGGCATATAATTCTGCCACAGGCGATAAAGAATATTTTGCCCTCCTTGGCAAATGAATTTGTGACAATGATAAAGGAAACCTCCATACTAAATATGATAGGCGTGGGCGAGTTGATGTTCCGTGCAGGTGACGTGGTGTCCATAACCTATCGTGGCTTGGAAGCGTATGTCATCGCCGCAATATTGTATTTTATAATAGTTTTCCCGCTTTCAAAATTGGTGGCGTGGTACGAAAGGAGGCTGAATAAGAGTGGAACAAGATAGTTTGATAAAGGTTACAGGCTTAAAGAAAAATTTTGGCGGCTTGGAAGTGCTCAAAGGCAATGACCTCGAGATAACAAAGGGCGAGGTGGTGTGCATTGTAGGCCCCTCCGGCAGCGGAAAGAGTACATTTTTGCGGTGCTTAAATCTACTGGAGACTCCAACGGACGGCTCAATTTTATTTGAGGGCAATGAGCTTACCGATAAAAAGACGGATATAAATAGCTTGCGGCAGAAAATGGGAATGGTGTTTCAAAATTTCAATCTGTTTAACAACCTCACGGTTTTGGACAATATAACCATTGGCACCACCAAAATAAAGGGTATGCAAAAGCAAGCAGCACAACAGCAAGCCATAAAGCTTTTGGAAAGAGTGGGGTTGCAAGATAAGGCAAATGTATACCCTGTCACCCTTTCAGGTGGACAAAAGCAGCGTGTTGCCATCGCAAGAAGCCTTGCTATGGAGCCGGATGTTATGCTTTTTGACGAACCTACCAGTGCACTTGACCCAGAGATGGTGCACGAGGTATTGGATGTAATCAAGGATTTAGCCAAGAGCGGCATGACGATGGTGGTTGTGACCCACGAGATGGGCTTTGCAAAAGAGGTGGCAAACAAGGTGATATTTATGGACGAGGGGAAAATATGCGAAAGTGCCTCTCCAAAAGAGTTTTTTGAGAGCCCGAAAAACCCAAGATTACAAGAATTTTTAAGCAAGGTATTATAAATTAAGCACAGACAACAAGCTGTATATATAGCCTGTTGTCTGTATTTTTATGCAAAACCATTTTCAGGGTGCATTTTGCCGTGGCTTGTGATAAAATATAAGTATCAAAAAACAAGAGGGAAAAAATGAAGATAGTTTTATGCAGCATCAATTCAAAGTTTATACATTCATCCTTGGGGGTATGGTACCTCTATTCCGCATATAAACAGACCCAAACTCACCACGCCGTCACCGTTTATGAAACCACAATAAACAATCAAATTGAGGATATTGTGGCGGATTTAACAAGGACAAAAGGGGAGGTAATCGGGTTTTCTTGCTATATTTGGAACATAGAGTATGTAAAAAAAATAGCAATGACCCTAAAGCAGATAAACCCAAAGCTTATAATTTTTTTGGGAGGGCCGCAGGCAAGCTACGATGCCTGTGATTTATTAAAAAATGAGTGGGTGGATTTAATAATAAAGGGCGAGGGGGAACAGCCCTTTGTTCAGCTATTAAAGTCTGATTTTCACACAAGCTTACAGATAGTCGAGCAGGACTACAATTGTAGAACGTATTATAACCCATATACACCGGAATATTTTGCGGCACTGGGGGGCAGGATATGCTATCTGGAAACCAGCCGTGGCTGTCCCTTTAGCTGCGCATTTTGCCTGTCCGGTGCATCTGAAAATGTTCGGTTTTTTGATATGGATATATCAAAGCAAAATATAATTGCCCTTGCAAATTCCGGCACACAGACGGTAAAATTTGTGGACAGAACCTTTAACTGCAATGTGGAAAGAACCTTGGAAATCTTTAAATTCATAACGGAGCAGCGAGAAAAAGGGGAGATACCAAGGGGCATTGTCTTTCATTTTGAAATCGAGGCAGACCTACTCACCAAAGAGATATTGGACTATCTTGCCACTGTTCCAAAGGGGCTATTTCAGTTTGAGGCAGGGCTGCAAAGCTTTAATGTTAAAACCTTACAGGCGGTGAACCGCCGCAGTGACATCAACAGGCTGGTAGGCAACTTAAAGGCGATAGTGGCGATGGGAAATATTCACCTGCACATTGATTTGATTGCAGGGCTACCATACGAGGACTACGACAGCTTTACAAAGGGCTTTGATTTAGCCTATAAAATAAGGGCAAATGTTATACAGCTTGGCTTTTTAAAGCTGTTGAAAGGCTCTACCTTGGAAAGGGAAAATGCACTCTACAACTATAAATATTTGCAATATCCTCCCTATCAAGTGCTGTCTAATGACAGCATAAGCTATGAGGATTTATTAAAGCTGAAAACGGCGGAGGACGTGGTGGAAAGGCTGCTCAACAGCGGCAGATTTGCCAAAACCATTGAATTTTTGCTAGAAAAAACAGCACTTGCACCCTATCAATTATTTTTCGAATTTGGTGAGTATGTACAGCGGATTGGGTTACATTCCCCAAGTCTCGACACCTATACCACCGCACTTTTTGAATATTTTAAAGGGCGTGAGGGCATAGAGGAAAGGGCGTTGCGAGACGTGATTGCCTATGACAGAATAACCACCGACAGAGGTGGAAAGCTTTTTGCCTGCCTGCATATAAATGACGAGCGATTAAAGCATATCAGCATAGCTTTTAAAAATGTTGAACTGGGTATATTTCAAAATCAGCAAGAAAAAGCACGGCAGTCAAAGCTTGGGTTTTGTATAATATACTCCCAAGGTACAGAAAAGGTGCTGGTGGCAGATTACACCGATTATGACAGCGTAAAGGGAATATACGCAAGCAAAATGATAGAATTATCGGAAATATTGGCAGAATAAACATAATTAAAACCGCAGATAACAGGGGCTAGGCTCAAAAGCTACAATAGCTCTAGTTCCTAAAACCGAAAGTGAAAAATCTAAACTTTCCGAAGGATTTCTTTATTAAACACAAGCGAGGTAACTTATGAAAAGAACAACCATATTTTTAACCGCTTTAATTTTAATCACCGCCCTTACCGCTTGTTCGGACAAAACACAAGACAGCAGTGTGTCAATAAGTGATACTAATGACAAAAATATATCAAACTCAGTTGATAGCTGTGTTTCTAGCAATGTTGAGGAGGATAGTGACAATAAAGAAGAAATGCGAAAGGATATTTTTATGAGTTATTTTGATCATAATATAAATTATATTATTGGTAATTATTACTATAAAAACGGGCATTTTGTTACTGATAAAAATGATCATAATATAAAAGTTGAATTTTTAATTAATGATTTTTTACCCGTTGGCTCATTGTCTGCTGATGGTATTTTTTATGATAAAGAAGAAATTTTACTTTTTTACACTAAAGGCACAGACGGCAAGAATTATGTGAAAACAAGAATTCCCACTGCGGATGTTGCCGGTGATTCTTTGGAGTATATCAAAAATTTTAAAGATATAATAAAAGAAAGCTTAAATAACTCAAAAAATTTAACAGTTTTAACAATTGAAGAGGCAATGTCAACTTTTTTTGCTCAAACAGAATATAATAGCGACGATTATCAACTATCAGTCAATGTCAATGGCGATATTTATTATCAATCTAAAAAAGATAAGATTTCGTTTTACCCTTATGTAGCATTTGAGATGAATCCAAAATTCAAAGAAATGATTGACGAAAATGGCATTGATATTGAAGATGCTACTACCTATTATTTCACCATAGATAATAATGCAACTGCTTTTGGAACTTCAATAGGATATTATAAGATATATTTAAACGGTAAGTTAGAGTTTGTTCCACCAATATCCTAATGAAATTATAATTTAACTATAAAAGTTACGATATTTGAAGCCATAAAAATAACGCAAACCAGAAGAAGCAATGTTAGCTGTAATTGATAAATACAACTTAGAAAATATGGAAAGAGTTATAGATAAACAAGGCTGTTTGACATATCAAAACGAAGAAGGACAGCGTCTTGTACTTGAAAAAGTGCTTTTTAACGAAAGCTTAGGGATGAGCACACAAGAGATAGAAGAACACGCCGCATTAATAAAAAGGAAAGAGAGTCTATATTGCAAAAGATGTATTAGTATAATATGTATGACAAAATAATATTTAAACACAAAAAGAGGAAAATTATGAAACAAAGTAAACCTTCAACAAAAACTTTAGCACTACTTATAGCAGTACTACTTATTTTTACATTTACACTAACTGGTTGTAATAATGATACGTATATAAGTAGCTCTAGTAAATCAACTTCTACTATAATTGATGAAAGTAGTGATAATATCGAAAACAACAATAATAGCGCTAACCCTGACAACATAGATATATCAGAGCTATTAAAAAAAGAAAATCCTACAGATAAAGAACTAGAAAAAATAGCTTTAGAATTGTCCAAGCCTAAAAACAATGTTCAAGCATGGTTTTTAGATGGTAGCTGTATAGACATTGTACCCACTTTTGTAGGCTCTCCGGAAATATTACAAAATGAAGACCCTAATGATCAAGGAATATATGTTCCGGTAGGTAGATTTAATACCATGGATGAGCTACTTTATGCTTGTTTCAATTTAGTAACCGAGGCTTCAATGAAAAATTATTTTTATGATTTTATTTATACAGATAGAGAAAATAGTGTTCCTTATCCTGCTTTTAAAGAAGTTGATGGAAAACTTTATTATAATACAGGCTGTGGTGCTGGTGTCCCACTTTTTGATTACACATCAGCAGATGTTGCATCAAGAGAAACTGAAACAAAAGTTATTATGCTTCTTCATTTCAAAGATCCATCTTCTAATGACGATGATTCATTAGAAATCAAAATACAGTATGAAAATGGTAGTTGGAAAAAAGATTATCTTTTTGGATTATAGTTACTTATAATTAAAAGATAAGAACGAAGGAAAAGAGGTAACTTGTGAAAAGAACAACCATATTTTTAACCGCTTTAATTTTAATCACCGCCCTTACCGCTTGCTCAGAAAAAACACAAGAC
>JAVWUR010000002.1:0-55528 GCA_036667055.1 Oscillospiraceae bacterium | reverse complement strand
TGAGGATTTAGAGGAGGACAAGGTTATCTCTTTTCCTGAGATTATCGACCTCTGCCGTGCCAAGGGCGAAAAGGTTGGGGTCTACCCAGTGAGCGAAAATAGCTGGATGGACATGGGACAGCTAGAGGAATTGGAAGCTATGCGGCGGCGCTTGGAACAGAAATAACCTAATAGTGAATGGAAAAAATAAACACAGAATAGTGGATAGAGGTAAAATATATGTCAGTTTTAATAATTGCGGAGGCAGGGGTCAACCATAACGGTTCGTTGGAGCTTGCAAAAAAAATGGCGGATGTGGCAAAGGAGGCAGGGGCGGATATTGTTAAATATCAAACTGCCGTGCCGGAGCTTGTCATAAGCCGTTTTGCCCCCAAAGCAGAGTACCAAAAGGAGGCAACCGGCGGCGGAGAAAGTCAGCTTGAGATGGTAAAGAAAATTCATTTTGGCTTTGCCGCCCATAAAGAACTAAAGGAATACTGCGATAAAATTGGGATAATGTATCTCTCCACCCCCTTTGATATGGACTCTATCGAGTTTTTAAAGAGCTTGGATATGCCTGTGTGGAAGATACCCTCGGGGGAAACCACCAATTTGCCCTATCTTGAAAGGGTAGCCCAGCTTAAAAAGCCCCTGCTTATGTCCACTGGTATGTGCGAGATTTTTGAGGTTAAGGAGGCACTGGAGGTTCTGTATAAAAACGGCGCTGACGATGTGACTATTCTCCACTGCAACACAGAATATCCCACCCCTTTAAAGGATGCAAATGTTCGTGCTATGCTTGATTTACAGCGTAATTTTGGCACTAAAATTGGATATTCCGACCACACACTGGGCTTAGCTGCACCTCTTGCGGCGGTGAGCCTTGGAGCTACCATCATAGAAAAGCACTTCACCTTGGATAAAAATATGGAAGGCCCCGATCACGCAGCCTCCATGAACCCTCAAGAGCTGTGCCAACTGGTAAAAGCTATACGGGAGACGGAGCTGGTTTTGGGTAGCGGCATTAAAACTGTGTCTCAGTCGGAGGCAAAAAACAAGGATGTGGCAAGAAAAAGTATCGTGGCAAGGGTGGCAATAAAAAAAGGGGAGACATTAACCGCCTGTAATTTGACGGTAAAGCGCCCCGGCACCGGCATAAGCCCTATGCGCTGGTACGATGTAATCGGCACCACGGCAAAGCGGGATTTTGGCGAGGATGAATTGATAGATTTGTAATGCTTTAGCCGCTGTATTTTCTATAGCTGCGGCATTATGGCTTGAAAAGCATAGCTAGGGGGCTTAAATGATATCCACTGTGCCCCTTGGTTATCTAACATTTATAGCAGTGTGCAGAAATTTAATGGACAATAAAAAAAGGGGTCAAGACGATTTTTCCTTCGTCTTGACCCCTTTAAATTGTTTTACAATAGTTTTCCCTGTGCCTTTTTTGTGTATTTACCGCTACAAGGCAAAGCGCCTGTATCTTTTTGGGGCTATGAACTCTCTCATCACTTTTCGTTTTGGTAATCCTTGCTTAAATCCATCATTGTTCTGAAAAATGCCAAGCAGTAGCTGCACAGATGGGGGGAAGAATTTTCCGACACCTTCTGCATAATTTCTTCCTCTCTTTTTCGGTCATAAATGGGCTTTGACAGCGACGTTTTTATCTCGCCTACCCTCTTGGTAAGCTCCATCCTCTGCTCAAACAGGCGCAAAAGCTCCCTGTCTATGCCGTCGATGTCCTGTCGTAATTGTTGTAATTCGTCCATGCTTAAAACCTACTTTCTATTCGTGGAATTCTTCCAATGTGATGCCTTTTTCCGTTATATATTTTGCTGCCTCCACCCCTACATAGCGATAGTGCCATGGCTCGTAGGTTATCCCTGTGACAGCCTCCTTGCCCTTGGGGTAGCGCAGTATAAATCCATATTTTGTACAGTTGTTCACAAGCCAATTAAAGTGGTCGGTGTTTTCGAAATCGGCGGTTAAATCACTGTTATTGTTGTACCAAGTGCTGGACACTATGTCGGCGGCAAGGCCTAGATTGTGCTCGCTGTAGCCCGGAACTGCCACCCATTTTGCCGCTTCTTCCTTTGCGGTAGCATCATCGTATCCGGCGCTTTTATACTCATTTATCTTGCGATTAAAAAGCCCCTGCTGATAGGCTACCGTGCGATAGGTGGACACAAGATACATTTTAAACCCAGCTTTTTCCGCATCGGACAGCATGGCTTCAAGGCTGTCGGCGGCTCGCACATCATAGTTTTTTTCTGTGCCCTTTATTGTGCGCACCTCCACTGTAAAATCAGCAGGCAGTGGGTTTGATTGGTTGACAAGTGTAGTTTCCCAGCTTGCCGGTGGCTTTGGCAGCTCCACTATCGGCTCGGGTGTTGGCTGTGGGGTTTCAACCGGCTGCGCCGTAGGCTCCACAGGCGGCTCGGAAATTTCCGGTGAGGACAGAGGAGGGCTTTCCGCTGAGGGCTTGCTCATAAACTCTTTTACCATGGGCAAAGCCAGCCACACCGCAAATGCTATAAGCACAACTATAGAAATAATTGTTGCCGCCGCCCATATTCGCCGCTTCAACAGCCGCTTTTTCCGTTTTTTTTGTTTTTCTGCCTGTTCCCGTGTCATAAAATCTACTCCAATTCACCAAGGCGATACATAACTATGCCCGCCGCTACTACCGCCGCCGTTTCACACCGTAAAATCCGCTTGCCAAGACCTATGGGGATGGCTCCGTTTTCCGCTAAAATATCCGCTTCTCTTTGAGAAAATCCGCCCTCACTGCCAATGATAATTCCTACTTTTTGGGTGTTGTCAAGATTGATATCGCATAATTTATCCCCACTGTTTTCGTAAAACAACAGGGCTTTATCCTCGTTTTTTATAGCCGTCAAAAGCTGTTTAAAGGTGAGTGTTTCGCACACCTCGGCGGCACTGCTGCGCCCCGACTGCTTACACGCTTCATCGGAAATCCTCTGTAGCCGCTCCTGCTTGTTGCCCTCTTTTTTGCTCTTTTGCGCCACACAAAATTCGCTTACAAAGGGGACAATTTTCTTTACTCCAAGCTCACACATCTTCTGAACGATAAATTCCAGCTTGTCGCTTTTGGGCAGCGCCATGTAAACCGTGAGGTTCGCTTTTGGCTCTGCTTCATTTATTTTTTGTCCTAGAATGTCAAAAATTATCTCGCTTTGCGTCACGCTGACAGCACGACATTCATAGTCAAAGCCTACTCTGTCACATAATATGAGTTCGTCACCGGGTTTTATTCTCATAACACGGCAAAGGTGAACCGCTTCTTCCCCTAAAACCTTAGCGGTAGTGCCGTTTATCTCGCTTAAAAAATATCTATGAGCCATAGCTTTCAAGCCTCAAATCTAAAATATTGTCCACAGCTTTTTTAGCCAAAGTGTAGCTGTTGTACCGTCCAATGGTGGATTTTACCCCGCCCTTTGAGGTAAAGTGAGCGTATAAATAAAATTTACTGCCTATCTGCTTTATGGAGAAATGATGCACATATGAAACATTCCGTGTCTCCACAGAGCTTTTGATGCCACTTAAAAAATCCATAACTCCTCCACAAAACATTCCTGCCAAATTTCCGTTTGCTATTAAAAGAGCGTCAACCTGCCAATATAAAATAACATTATATGACTGTTTGCTTTTATATATTAACTATATTTTCTATGCTGCCTTCCTTTACCACGGTGCATTGAAAAATTCCGAGTTTGCCGCCGCCCTTGCCCGATAGCGCCTCGCAGACACTGCGCCCTAAAATATTGGTGTCAAACTCGGTGCTTATTATGCAAACCTTGCGGCTGCCATCCCCCTGCCTTGCAACCGCACAGGCGATGGCGCACTTTTCGTTTATGAGCTGCGCTAGCTTTTGCAGCTCTCCCGGTGTCAGCCCCTCTGTCTCAAAATACCCAAGCTTACCACTTGGTATATCCTTTATCCACAAGGAAAACAGTTGGTTTTTCATGGCGTAAAGCTCCTGCTTTAGCCGCTCAACCTCTGCCATTTTCCCCTCAACAGCCGGAACAATCTCCTCAACTTTACTGGAGAGCAGGTGACTTATCCCATAACAGCGCTGATTTTTTTCCATATAGTCCTTAAAAGCTCGCTTGCCGCACGCCATGAAAATTCTTGTGCCCCCTTTGTAGCTCATGCTGTCAAGGGCGGCGATACAGGTAACTTCCCCTGTGGTGGCGGTGTGAGTGCCGCAGCAAGCGCAGATATCCGCTGTGCCTGCTGTGACGATACGTATAGCCCCCGACAGTTCTTTTTTGCTGCGATAGCTAAGGGTTTCAACATTTTTTGGAAATTCGGCGGTCACGGACTGGTTTTTGAGCACTATAGCATTTGCCTTTTCCATTAGCCCTTCAATGTCCCTTGGGGTGAGCGCTCCGCTAAAATCCACCGACATATCCTTGGGTGTGAGATGAAAGCCAACATTGTCAAAGCCATATTCCTGCTTTACTAGGCCGGATAAAATGTGCTCCCCCGTGTGCTGCTGCATTAAATCAAACCGTCGGTCAAAATCTATAAACCCTAAAATGGCGTTTCCAATGGGCACAGGGCTGTCCGAATAGTGGTAAATTTCCCCCTGCTTTTCCCGCACCTCCACAATGTCCACTCTATTTTCGCCCACTAAAATATAACCTATATCACAGGGCTGTCCGCCCCCTTCAGGGTAGAAGGCTGTGCGGTCAAGGGTTATTGCAAACCGACCTTTTTCCTGTGTACATCCGGTGACAACCCCAGAAAAATCGGCAAGATATGAATTTTCGTAGTAAAGCTTTTCCGTTGACATAAGGGCAACTCTCCTTTGCTAAAATACTATTTCGCAAGCTTTTATTGGGTCTTCATCCCCAAAAATGCGGTAATGATTTATTAAAAGTAACATTCGGTCACAGTCATTTTCAAGCAGCTCAATAGGGTATTGTTCACTGTCCGAATAGATTTTTCCGCTCATTTTACACTGGGTGAACTCCTCGTTAAAAAGCGCCTCTACCACGTAAAAATAATCGCCCTCACCAAAGGGAACTTCAAAAAATGGCTTGGTATCATCATCCAAGTCCACCTCAAACTCATAGCGGTTTTTATGGGTCTGGGAAATTATTTGCTCGTCATAATCAAGACAGCGATATAAGCACAGGGCAAAAAACACGTCCTGTGTGGGCATAAACCCATGGACATTAGCGCCGCCCAAGAACTCCGTCACAGCTTTTTCGTCATACTGAAAGGTAAAGTTAAAGGTTAGCCGTGTCCTGTCCTTGCTGCGGGTTTTGCCCGGAATCATGGTTGCGCTAGTCACGGAGCTCGCCACAAGCTGTACCGTGCCATCGTCTAAAAACGGGGCAATGCCCACACTCTCAGGGTAGGACAGCATATCCAATTCCTTGCCCCCCAATGTGCACACCACTAGCTCAAAGGTGTCAAATTCATCCTCCATCCGTTTCAGGGTAAGAGCCTCCCCCACCTGAACACGCTGGGCATTTTTTGCGTCAATATCGTTGCCCTCTACACATAGAGAGTAGCTAAAGGTTGCCTGTGCCATAAAGACCTCTTTTTCAAATGAAAATCTGCACCTATGCAAAACAAGGTGCAGATAGGTTTTGTTTGTTATTGCTTTGGTAATCAGTGGTGCAGGTAGTAGCCAATACCGTTAAAATTTCCAAATAAGCCCCCTAAAAGCGCACCGACTCCGCCTATGGAAACTAGCATGAGTACAAAAAGGATGCTTAGTATAAAGACAACTACTCCAAATACCACCAAAACGGTCATCCCTCGTTTGAGATTTTTATCCGATTTGTTTTTTGAGTAAAGATAGCTTAAAATTACAAGAGCGATGATAAAGCGTGTGGTAAACCCCATCACAAATAAACCGCTACTAAAAAAATTTGTCATACCGTACATATTTCACCATTCCTTTGGCTGCCCATTAATCTTTGTTTTGGACTGTGCCAAAATAAATTATAAATTCCTTATTGATATATTATTCTACTACATTTTCCCCATAAAGTAAATGGCAAAAAGGTGAAAATAAAAGTTTATCCTCACAGCTTATCCTAAAATAAAGGGATATAGAGGGTGATTTTCCTCCATAACTTGGTTATTTTCCCCAATAAGCCACAGATAATGAGCATCGGAGCTGGAAAGATAGGGGGTGTCCTTTGTGATGTGCCCCTGCGCTATCAGCTGAGTGCGGCAAGCCAAATCGTATATCTCCACCCCATCTGCTTTGATGTCAAGGGGCACAGTGCCTAGCACGCTTATAACGGAAAAGCTGTCTCGGTCGATGTGCGCCCAGTAGCAAACGCCGCCCATTTCATGGCAGTGTTCAACAATTTCATAGCAGGAAAGGGCACAGCCCAATATTAAAAGATTTTCTACAGTGCGTATAATATTGTCTTGGCTGTCCATTACAATTTGATTGCCATAAACCTCCGGCTTGTTTTTTATTTTCGGCATATTGCTTTCGATATAATCCCCGAAGGACATGGCACTTTCAAGGCGGTTAAAATAACATAAAATGTGAATTTCCTCACTAGTACATACCTCTAGCCCATATAAAACCCCAATACCGTACTCCTCACACGCCGCAGAAATAGCCGGTAGATTGGCGGCGGTATTGTGGTCAGTTAGGGCAATAAGCTTTAAACCTGTCAGATGTGCCATTCCGGCAATGCTGGCAGGGGTCATCTCATCATCTCCGCAAGGGGAGAGGCAGGAATGTATATGCAGGTCATATTTTATACTCATTGTAATACGTTGCGTATGTCCTAACCACCGCCGCCCCTTACTTTTGTTATTTTTTACCACATTTATACTGTATGTTATTCAGCTAATTTTCCCCGAGTTTTTGCCGCAGATATCGCTTTTTATACTTTATCACCCCAAGCTTTGCAATCTTTTTGTACACCTGATGGTTAAAATATCCACCAACTACCCCTACTATAGGTAGTCCTTGAACAAATTTCTCCACCAGCATGGCATCAGAAAGCACCTTAGCGGTTATGGCAATTTCTTCCTTTAGCTGTGCTGTCTGCCCTGTGATATTTTCAAGCTGGGTGTTGTATCTTAGCTTTTTATCACCCGTTGACACCGCCGTGCGGATAAGGCGCAATATGTAAATTTTTTCTATATCTGTGTCATAGGAAAAGCCATAGCTTACTGCAATTTGGTACACGCCCTTTAAAATTGTTCCCACAAAAATTGGAATGTCCGGCACGCCTATGCCTAGTGCGCCAAGCCCTAGCCCCGAAAATGTGGCGATAAGGCTGTTTGCAGCGTTGCTTTTTGCGGCTGGCTTATCCACCCCATTAAGACTTTTTTTGTTCCCTTTAATGTCGGCAATATAATCATTTTTATTAAATTCTGAAGCTAAGACAACCTTATCAAAGGTCTTTTCTATCACTCCTGTGCCGTGTAAAAAGACCAGCTCAAAGGCCTTTGCAAATGCAGTTTCTAGAGTATCGCACAATTTCATGGGAACTTTTTCGTAAATTTTGCCCTTTAATTGGCTTTCTTTTTCCACCTTGTTTAAAAGTTTATCTTGAATTTTGTCTAATTTAACGATGGATTTTTGAATATTCCGATCCATACTCACATCTCCTATTCAATGGTTTACAGCATACTCACCAGCACAAATATATAGTGCGCCGCAACTCCGGCACATAGCCCTCCCACCGTGTGGGATAGAATGGCGTCCTTTATAAACTGTCTTTTATCCAAAGCATCCATCATGGAAATATGTGTGGAAAGATATCCCGACCAGCACATACCCATGGCTGTGAACACTGCAATTTCGTTTAGCCCAGCCGCTCCGGTCTGAATCATTTTCGGCACTAGCGCCATTGCCGCCCCAGTTGCCCCAAGGCTTGTTATTGGAAAAGCGATGTTGCTTGGGTCTTTAAAGCCAAACAAAACCCGTGTTATCGGCTCGATTACAGCGCCGAATTTTGGCAGCAGTGCAATTCCTTCATAGGCAGCACCTGTAAATCCTGTTTCCGATGGGCCAAAGGTGAGTATCATGACAAAGGTACAGATGCACAGCACCCCCGGAATGATGGCAAATCCTAAATCCACACCGGTTTTGCCACCCTCCAAGATAGCGTTGAGTATTCTCTCCATCACCGAGCCGTGAACGGTGCGGGTTTCCTCCCCCATCTTTACGTCGGATTTTAGTGAGTGGTCTTTTTTAGATTCTTCCCTTGTGATGCCATAGTGCTTTTTTGTTTTGTCCAGCATAAGACGCACCGACACAACGCTGCCGATACACGCCCCTAGCACTCCGATGGGCGCAGCGAACATCACGCCCTCCAAGGGCAGACCCATCATATATGTAACTAGTATCATGCCCATTCCAAAGCTAGTGCCAAGATTGCACAGCGCCGGAATTTGATACTCTTTAAAGTATTTAATAAATTTATCATTTTTTGTAAGCGCTAAAATTGCCGGATTGTCGGAAACGAATGTGGACACAACCCCCAGCGATGCCGCACCGGGCAGACCGTACAAGGGGCGCATTAAAGGGGATATAAGCTTGTTTAAAAGGGCTATTCCCCCAAATTCTGCCAGCAGAGTGGACAGCGCCCCGGTGACAACGGATATCGCCATAATAAAGAACACTGTGTTGAGTAACAGGTCATGAGCGGTGTTCATAATAGTGTTGAACAGATTTCCCATGCCCATTTGAGAGCCTAGAAACCCGAAAACGCCGATAAATGCCGCCAGCATAAGGTAAGTTTCAAGTGATACCGCTTTTTTTTCTTTCATATTAACCCCTTTGTTAATTTTGTAGGCAGACACTGCATCTGCACTGTGGTTTATTAAAGTAGCCTAACTTATAGGTTGCTTTATTATGGATTTCTTTATTGTGCTTGCTTTAGTGTGGCTTGCTTTAGTGTGGATTGCTCTATTATGGATTGCTCTATTGTGGATTGCTTTATCTTGTTTTGCTTGCAAGCCTTTTATTGGATTTTCTCTGCCATGTACTATTGCTTTTTGTCTTTTATAACCTTTATTAAGATGGCAAGCAGCACACACAGCACCAATAAAAGCACTGCAATCACCACTAGCATAGGGGATTTTATTTGAATTTTAGGCATGATTTTCGCCGCACCATCGGGTAATTGGGCGCTGACAAAAAAGTACGCTGCAATGGTTAGCATAAAGCACATTGCGGTCATTCTAATTCCCACTAACCGTTTAGGGGGCTTAGCGTCCTTGCCAATGTTGCGTATTTTGTCTGAGATGTGCAGGTCATAACCCATATTTTCCTCCCCCATAAGGGCAGTGGGCTATGCAAATTCCGCACACAGCTCCTCTGCCAATCCCCTTAAACTCTCTTTTCATATATTCACTGCACAGATTAGCTTTAAAAAAGTCCTCTCTCTCCATCTCCTCTGACCAATTTTTTCCCGATATAGCGCCGCTTGGACAAAGCTTTTTGCAGATGTCGCAGCTTGCGCAAGGGGACAGCGCCAACTTTGTGTTGCCCTCAAAGGGGCAGTCGGTAAAAATGGTGCCAAGGCGTACCCTCGCCCCAAAATCCTTATGGAGGAACAAGCAAGATTTCCCTATAGTGCCAAGCCCCGCCAGCACCGCCGCCTTTTTGTGGGAATACCGACCACGATAGCTCCAGCCTTCATCATTTATGCTTTGGCTTGCGGCTACAGTTATGTATTTATATCCGTTTTGCTGTAATAAAATACCGGTTTGTAGTAGGCAGGCATCAATGTAAGAATTCACAGTGCGATAGTGGTTAAAATAGGTGTGGGTGGGCTTGTCCCCTATCTCGTCCACAATGGCGTCGGACAGACGTACCACTATGCTCACCGCATTTTTAAGCCCTGATAAACCGTCACAAACGGTACAAAACCCTAGGTCACTCACCCCTAGAGAAAAAAGCTTTTCCTTTATTTTCTCCTGCATTTCCGGCATAATGTACCACCCTACTTCTCTAAGTTTTAAATATATCCGTCTTGATTATGGCGGCGTTAGTCACCGCCCCATCCCCAAATTTTCCCCTTATTTTGTCTATAGCTGCTTGGAGATTTTCCGCTTTTTCGCTGCCGTCTGCCATGGGCGTTTCAAACATACTTGTCTGCTTTGCAAGCTTTTCTTTAGTCAAATCAATGGCGGTCACCGTCAAGGCACGCACCTCTTTTTTTATATTCCAATTATCCAAAAAGAGCTTTAGCGCCATATGGTAAATTGTGGTGGTGACATTTGACGAGGGTATTCTGCACTGCCGTGTAAAGCTGGTAAATTCCGGAGTTTTTATAGTTATCTGCACCCCATTTGCGAACAGACCATAGCGTCTAAGGCGCATACCAACATCCTCGCTAAGCACCATCAGCGCCGGTTTTATATCCTCCTGCCCGCAAAGGTCACGGAAAAAAGTGTTTCCGCTGCCCACAGATTTATACTCTCTTTTTGCATTATACGGCAAAACTGCGCTTTCTTCAAGACCATTTGCAAAAAGATACAGCTCTCCCCCATGTTTTCCCAGCCTATCCTCTAAAAACTCTCGAGATTTTGCCCCAAGCTGTCCTATTGTGAAGATCCCCATGGCATTTAGCGCCGTCTGGGTGGTTTTTCCAACATAGATTAAGGACTCTACCGGCAACGGGTACACTATATCCTTATAGTTTTCGGGAGAGATGACCGTTGTGGCATCGGGCTTTTTGTAGTCGCTGCCAAGCTTTGCAAAAATTTTGTTGAAGCTTACGCCTATAGACAATGTAAGACCCGTCTCATAGTAGACACGCTTGCGTATCATGTCCGCTAGCTCGGCGGCGCTTTGGGCGAAAAGTTGGTAGGAATTTGTCACATCCAGCCAGCTTTCATCGATGCCAAAAGGCTCTACTAAGTCGGTGTAGCTGCCGTAAATTTCATTTATTATACGGCTGTAATGCTCATATTTATCATGGTGAGGGGGGAGCACTATCAAGTCATGACACTTTTCTCTGGCTCTCGATATCGGCTCTGCGGTTTTTATTCCCAGCTTTTTTGCCGCCTCATTTTTTGCTAAAACTATCCCATGGCGTGTCTCCTCGCTGCCCCCAACCGCCACCGGCTTGTCCTTTATTTCGGGGTAGGCGAGCAGCTCCACCGAGGCAAAAAAGCTATTGCAGTCACAGTGGAGTATCTTGCGTTCCTTCATCTTTTTTCACCCCTTGAGGTGATGCTAGACTTTAGGATAAAATATAAGCTTATAAAAATCAGCCCAAACAGCACCATGGTTATTGGTCTTTTTAAAACCAGCCCAACTATCCCACCCTGCGCCGACCATATCGTCACCGTTCGGCGGAGATTTAAGTCGCACATCTGCCCTAAAACCAGCCCTAGCACTAACGGGGCAATTGGATATTTATACAGTTTCATTCCAAAGCCCATGCACCCGAAAATCAACATCAGCCACACATCGTTTATATTCCCCGACACGCTGTAAGCTCCCACTATGCACAATAGGGTAATTATGGGCAGCATAAGCCCTCTGTCCAGCTTTAAAAGCCCTGCCAAAGGTCTATTGAACAGCAGCCCCATGACTAGCACCGCAACTGCACCTATCAATCCGCCTGCGATTATTCCGGAAAATAGCTGTGGGTTTTGGCTTATCATAAAGGGCCCCGGCTTTACCCCATGAAGAATTAAAACGCTTAGTACCACGGCTGTAACAGCGTCTCCCGGTATTCCCAAGGTGAGCATGGGTATAAGCGCTCCGCCAATACAGGCGTTGTTGGCGCTTTCGCTCGCCACAATTCCCTCTACTGCGCCCTGCCCAAAGGGCACGGAATTTTTCTTGATGCCATTTTTTGCATGGCTGTACGCTATTAAAGAAGCGACAGGCCCTCCTGCACCGGGCAGTGCACCCACCACAACCCCTATAAGGCTGCTGACTATCCCCAATTTGTAATGGGACAGTATCTCTTTGAGAGAAAATTTTTCCTCCTTCGCCTGCTGCATGACCCCGCCGCCGCTTTTAAATGCCACCTGCCATAGCACCTCCGACAGACCGAACAGACCTATCAGCGCTGTGACGGTAGAGATGCCGCCCTTTAGCATTGACAGGTTAAAGGTGAGCCGCTGTGTGCCAAAAATTCCGTCCATTCCAACACAGCTGAGCACCAAGCCTAAAATGCCGCTAACTAGCCCCTTCGCCTTGTTTTCGCTTCCCACAGCGGTGGCGGAAAGTAATCCCAGTACCCCAAGCAAAAGATAGTCCAGCACCGAAAACTTTACCGCCAAGGCGCTTATGGGCTTTGCAAAGAGCCACAGCGCCCCAAAGCCTATGATGGTGCCAATAAAGCTGTAGATGGTAGCGGTGTTAAGCGCAAGCGCCGCCCGTCCGTTTTTAGCCATAGGGTAGCCGTCTAAAACCGTGGCTACGCTGCTAGGCGCTCCGGGGATATTTATGAGTATGGCGCTCACCGCTCCGGAAAACACCCCCACCACATAGACCCCCATTATCAACGCAATGGCATTTTTCGTCTGCCAAGTGTAGGTTAAACTAACTAAAATTGCGGTTGCCATGGTCACAGAAAGCCCCGGAAGTGCTCCCACAACCAGACCTAAAAATGACCCTGCCACCACCAGCAGCACAAAAGCTATGTCCATCTTTTCCCTCTCTAAAATAATTTTTAAAATAAACTAAAATCTGCCGCCCTATACAATTAATATATAACAGCGCCCTTATCTACAACCCTATCCCAAAGCCCATGCTAAAGACAAAGTAGACTAAAAACGAGATAAATATTGCATAGATAACGCTGTCTGTAATCCCCTTTTTTTCCATTAGACAGCTTAATATAAATAAAAACGCCGCTGTTATTATGACAAAATGCACCCGACCTAACAGAGCGCAGTAGCCTATGGTTGCCGCCACCAGCACCAACAGCTTGTGCTTTTCCAGCTTTTCGAACTTTACAGGGACAGCTTTTTTATCCCTTACCACCATAGACAGCACTAACAGTGCTCCGCCGCAAACTACGCAAAACAAAGCCGGGGATTGCCCCCAGCTTTCATCGCCCTTGAGATATAAAAAAGAGTACGCCAAAAGCAGCGCCCCACAGGCTGCCACAAATGGGCTTGCCTTAATAGCTTTTTTCATATAACGTCCCCTACCTATAACCTATAGCTATTATCTTTTTAACGCCAACCGTCAATAATTAATAGCCGCCGACTGCTGACATTTAACTGCCAGCCGCCCCTAACTATTAACTACTTTGATATTCTTTCTATGCCCAGCTCTTGGGGGTTAACCTTTGCCGCTCCGTTGTCATATAGCAGGTAGGACACTACGCTTTGCCACTCCTGCCAGTACTTATCCGCCTTGTCCATTGTCACATCCGTCAATAATAGATATCCGTTTTGCTGTGCAAATTCTTTCCATTCAGGGCTGTTTGTCGCCCGTTGACAGGCGTTTAAAATCTCTTGCTTTGTCTCTTGGGGCACATCCTTATCCACTGCAATGCAGTTGGGAAAATAGAAGGGCATATAGCCGCTTAGCTCCGGCAAGGCTTTTGTCAAGGGGGGAATACTGCCATACTCTCCCTCTATGCCCTTATCGGAAAACACCGACAACACCTTGACCTGACCGCTTTTTATATGCTCGATAACCGTTGCAAGGTTTGCGTTGGTAAAATCCACCGTGCCGCTGAAAAGCGCCGTCAATGCCGCACTGCCGCTGCCAAGGGGAACATCATTTATCTCAAGGCCTGCAAGCTTGTACAGCAGCCCCTGTATATGTCCGGATGCTCCGGGGCCTGTGTAGGACATGGTGATTTTGCCGGGGTTTTCCCTTATCCCTGCCACCAGCTCCTCCATGGTGTTGTAGGGGGAGGTTTTGTCCACCACCACCACCTTGGCATCGCTGACCATAAGCTGAATTACCGACAAATCCTTTTCATAGCTGATTTCTCCTGTGCCCATGACACGAAAGGTTGCCGGTGTCTCCGCCGAAAAAATCAGCGTCAAGCCATCGGGTTTATTTTCCAGTGCCTGCTGTGTGCCAACATAGCCCGATGCTCCGGGAGTGTTCACCACCGTCACCGCCGTGCCAATCTCCTTGCTAAGGCATTGCGCAAAACCTCTCGCCGCAATGTCGGTAACGCCCCCTGCCGCCCATGGCACTACAAGGGTGACATTTTGTCCATTTGGGTAGGCTGGAGTGGCGGTGCCTATCTCCGTGCCTGTTTCGGGAGGAGCCTTTTCGACCTTTCGAGAATTAAAGTTTTCAAAAACCAAAAACAACCCCAGTGCCAGAACCAGCACTATCGCAAATATCTTCTTTTTATCCATTTACTTTACCTTTATAATTTTAAATTAGCGTCGCTCTCGAAAGTTTTTAAGCGGTGCACTGCACTTTCCCTCGCCTTGGGGCAGCCGTATTTTTATATTGTTTTTTGCAAAGCCCAAGCCGTTTTTTATGGCTCTATCGCCAAAATTTGATCATTAACTATCTCACTATTCCGCCTTTAGTTAAAAACAGCTGAACAGGAGGGGTGAGTGAAGCGAACTGCATTGGGGTCATAACCGCCGCATAGGCGCCTGCATTGTTTATCGTTAAAATGTCGCCCACTTCTATAAGTGGCAGGGTTATATCCGTTGCAATAACGTCCGTTCCGGCGCAGAGGTTGCCGCACAAGGTGACAGTTTCCGTCTCGGTTTTGTCTGTCAGCACCTTGATTTGAAAGGCGCCGCTCTTGGTGAACATAGGCTCAAAGGAATCCTCACTCTTGCCCACATAGTGCTCTATCATGGTTATCATCGCCGGGCGAACAAAGCCATTTAAAGTGTTAGCCAATATTATGTAAGTCTTGCCGTGAGAGACTTTTTTATCCAGTACCTTTGTGGCGTAAATTCCGGCTTTACCCACAGTATATCTCCCTGTCTCCACTAAAATTTGTGTGTTTGGCAGCTTTTCTTTAAACTGTGCCATCAACCTTTGCATCTCTTTTCCCACCATCTCAACGTCAAGTGGTATATCACTTTCGGAGAAATCTATGCCCAAGCCGCCGCCGAAATTTATAAACTCCAAGCTCATTTTGAACTTTTCTTGAACGGTGACCGCAAGGTGAAACATATTGTCATAGTAGTGTTTTAGTCTCTCTGGGTCAAGCTCTTGGCTTTTTGAGTGAACGTGTATTCCAACAAATTCTACGTTGGAAAGATTTTTTATTCTTTCCACATTATCAAACAGCAGGTCTTGGTCGATGCCAAACTTGTTAGCCGCCCCACAGTCGGTGTAGAAGGAGAAATTTGGGTTTATTCTTATTCCGATTTTCGGGTGCGCCCCAAGCTCCTTTGCAATGGTGTTGAGCAAAAAAACCTCGTTTAGGCTGTCGGCTATAATGATAGCTTTGTCCATTGCCACCTCGATGTCACGGCGTGTTTTGCCCGGTGCTGAATAGTAAATTTTCTGTTTTGGCAGACCGTTGTTAGTGCCAATCATAACCTCTGCAAGGCTTGCGGCATCAAGCCCAAACCCCTCGTTAAACAGCGCCTTGGTAACGTCCGGATGAGGGTTGGTTTTTATGGAATACAAAAGCTGCGCCCCAGCAAAGCTGTGCTTTAAATTCTCGGCACGCTCCAGCATAATCTTTTCATCGTAAAGGTAGAAACAGTTGTGCCTCTCACCCTGCTGTAATACTAATTTTTCTGTCTGTGTCATTTTTCTTTTCCCCCTGTTGTCAACCCCAATAGCTTGAGATTGTGTATTTTATATCGCCGCTATGATACGGCATTTTATGCTATTCACTAAAGTTATATAAACATTCCGGATTTACCGGCTGATTTTCTATGCTCACTTGGTAGTGTAAATGTGGCCCTGTGGAATACCCTGTTGTGCCAACTTCCCCAATTTTATCCCCCTGTGCCACCATGTCCCCTGCTGCGACAAACACATCGTTCATATGAAAAAAGTAGCTTTTCAGCCCCAAGCCGTGCTCTAGCACTATGGTGTTGCCGGAAAGCTGCAAAAACCCTGCAAATTCCACCTTGCCTGCCGCTGGGGCAAAAATCTCCGTGCCCTTTGGGGCTGCATAGTCTATTCCGCTGTGCCGCTCGGGGTTTTTGCTGTTGTTCACAAACCTTTTTTGACCGAAGGTGGAGGTTATTCTCGTCTCCTGCACCGGCTTTATAAAAGCACCGCTCCAATATTTTTCCTCGCTGCGAGTGTGATAAAGTGGGTGTATCTTCTCTCGGTATTCTTGGTTTGCCGCCGCCGAATTTACCGTTGAGGAGGTTACCTCCTCCTCCACATTAAAATGCAGCTCGGTAAACTGCGCACTCTTTACCTCGTATCGGTTTAAAAAGCTTTCGCCATTTACTATTATATCTAAATTATACCGCTGTGGCGGAGCATAGTAGGTTATTGGCAGGTAGAAAAACGCCCTGTTCCCCTCTCTTGAAATCTCGGAGATTTTAAAGTCGCTCTTGACCTCCAAACTGTCCTCTTTAAAGAGATTTTCCACATCTACCCGAATTAAATCCCCCTGTTTTATGTTGCTTTGGTCAAAAACAATCTTCATCTCGGGGTTTATATCCAGTGTAAAATCGTACACCGCAACTCCGCTGCCCCTAGCTAAAACTCCGTCAGGCACATCCATGGTTATCCGCCCATTGTACCTGCCCTTTTGTTCAAAGTTTATATTGTCTGCATCACCTTGGTAAATTTCCTTGCCCTCAGAATCAGTTATAACTATATTATGTGGGTAGGGAATTTTCGTGGTGACCGTGGTGCTCTCGGGTTTTATACAGGGGATATCTCGGTCTATCGCCACACTTTTTGACACAGACCACCCATCCTTTAGGCTTTTGGGCATAATTATCTTGCCGCCCAAAAGCTTGAAATCGTCCAGTACAGAAATGTGCCAATCTACACCCGACGGTTCTAGCTCTGTTTCATTAATATTTATCTTTATCCTTGTGGGAATTTCAACTTTATCGGCGCTGTAATAGCACGCCCCTGCCGTCACGCCGGCAACCACAGCAAGCACCGCAACCAATATTAAAAACCTTTTCATATGCGCCTTCCTATACATGATAATATATTTATATTACATACATTAATATATTATCAGTTTTCCAACAAAAAAGCAAGGAAAGCGACGGGTCTGTTTCGCTTTCCTTGGTTATTTTTGTATAACTGCCTTTTTCTGTGCTTTCCTTGGTTATTTTTTATAGTCAGCCTTTTTCTGTGCTATCCTTGGTTATTTTTATAGTCAGCCTTTTTCTGTGCTATCCTTGGTAGAGATACAGCGGAACGCCGCAAATCTCCCCCGACAAGCTGTCGCTCAGTGCCTGCACATCGCTCTTTGGCATCATCTCTTGCAGCTTTGCAAAGTATTTTTCAAAAGCAGTGGGGACATACATGGTCTTTTCATAGCCCTCAACCCCTGTAAGCTCCTTCATTTTGTCCTGTGCCTCTTGGTAGGTGCCCACGGCGTCCACCAGCCCATTTTCCACCGCTTGAGTGGCGGTGTAAACCCTGCCGTCTGCAATGGTTTTCACCTTTTCTATGGGAAGATTTCTCGCCTTTGCCACAATGTCCACAAAGGTGTTGTAGCTTTCGTCCACTAAGCCTTGATAGATTGCACGCTGCTCGTCGGTAAGCTGTGAGCCCTGTGAGCCCATGCCCTTGTTTGCACCGCTGGTGATTAGCACCTCTTGTATGCCAAGCTTATCGTACAGCCCTTTTAGATTGGTGGCGGTGATGATAACCCCAATGCTGCCTGTCCAGCAGTTGCGGTTTGCCGAAACATAATCCGCCGTGCCCCCTGCGATATAGTACCCACCGCTTGCGGCAACGCTGCGAAAGTATGCGTGTATTGGCCGCTTGGTTTTCTCTTTGTATTCCATAAGCTTTAGATACATCTCGTCCGAATGATAAACCGTGCCGCCAGGGCTGTCCACATCCAGCAAAATCCCCTTGTTGCCCTCGTCCTCTATAAGCTCGTCAATATATTCTATCAAAGCATTGTGGTCATAGCCCTGACGTGCTGTGCCCGTGGTATTGTCCTGAATAGTGCCATAAATTTTGATGATGGCATAGCTTTCCTCCGGTGGTGGCGAAGCTGCTATTTCCCCTGTGGAAAACACCGCAGAGCCAAGTGAGGTTGCCATAGCGAACACACACACCATAGCAAACCCTGCGGCGGCGACAAGCGCCCAAGTTTTTACGCTTTTATTTTTCATAAACCATCTCTCTATTTTCTAGTAGCTTTTTGCCTAACTAAGCTGTGCTACTGTTACGTTTTATAGGCTTGTATATACTATATTATCCGCTGTCTATTCTATAGGCTGTTTTAACACCCAGCGACCCATCTCGTCTTTTCTAAAGATGTCCCTGTTGTAAAATTTGTCGATAATCGCCCAAAATTCCTTTTCCGTATAGCCGCAAAACTCGCAGAAATCCCGAACGCAAAGTGGGTCAAGAGCACCGTCCTTTTCCCTTATAATCTTCACCGCCTCGCTGCGTGTGAGCATACCGTATCTGATGTATCGTGCGGTATAATCCGTTGCGGCGGCGTGGCCGAATTTTGGATATTTAAGCCATGAATGAACAAGGTACGCCCTTGAATCAATCTGGTCAAAATTTTCTGCGTGGTGGGTTCTGTCCCATTCATGGGTCAAATCGTGAAAGCCACGAGACTTTGCCAATTGATAGTTTTTATAGCTGTTCCACGGCATAAAATAGCTTAGATACATCGGGTCAAGCCGTGCTAAATCCTCCGGTGATGGCGCTCTTGTCAGTGCCAGTGCGGACGGCTCTATCCCAAAGGATAGCAGCTCTTTTTCGTCCATTCCGCTTGCCACTCCATTTTCCACCTGTCCTCGTGCACTGTAGGTTTCCTCGTCACTGCTGCCGCCGTATTCATAGCTCACGTTTTCACCATACACAAGCAGCATGGTGTTAAATTTCAGTGCCATGTGCAAGGGGAAGGTGTAGATGTGGCGGTCAAGGTACCAAGTGGGCTTGCCATACTTTTCAAAGCAGGCACGCATCAAAATTTTCTGGGTCTTGATGTCGGGCTTGCAGCTTATTATAGGGCAGCCGAACTCCTCGCTTATGTTTTTCAAGTTGTGCTTACCTGCCTCGGTCATGGGGAAATTGTCCTCCGCAGAGAACAATATAGGGGTCATTTTCATAACCTCTTTCATTATATACACTTGGAAATGGCTGTCCTTGCCGCCGGACGCTGCAATGGCACAATCGTACTGACCCTCGCCGTTGCACCCACGGTATTTATCACACAGTGCCTCTAACTCTTTCCAGCGTTTGTCCCAATCTATTGTTTTGCGTTTTTCATAGTGACGGCAGGCACTGCATACGCCCTCCTCGTCAAAAACTATCCCCGGCCGTGTGTCGGGCATGGTGCACTTTTTGCAATATTTCATAATCGGCAAACTCCTTTATATACTCATTTTTCTCTATTAAACCATCAATCGGTTAACTGCTACTTATTATGCCATTTTTCAGTTATTATCTATTATTCTACCATATATCCCCTTTAAAATAAAGGGTAAACCAACATTCTCTTGCCCTTACCTTTAAAAAAAAGTGTCTCGGTGGCAAGCCAAGGCTGCCGCCGAGAGTTTTTTTAGCCTTTATAATAGGGTGAGCCGGGGAAATATGGGTTGTCCGGACGATGTATAGTGTGCTTCATAAGATATTCCACCCACATGGTGTAGCCCTCCGGCTTTAGGTGAATACCGTCTCCTGCCGCAATATCCGCCCGCAAAAATCCGCTTTCATCCGCCAATGCCTCGTGAAGATTGATGTAATACATCCCTTTTTCATTGCACATTTTGGCGATTTGACTGTTCACGCCGTATACTCTATCCCAAGAAAAGTTGGGCTTTTTTGCGGCGTATTCAGCGGTGGTCGGGGTGATGCTACACACATAAATCAAGGCGCCGGGCAGTCGCTCCTTCAATATATCCAGCATTTGGTTGTAGTAGTACATAAACTGCTCGTCCGTCATAGACACCAAGGCATTGGTGCCAAGGGTGATATACAGTTTGCCGGGATAGGTTTCGCAGATGGCGTCAATGCCATTTTGCTCGGGGCGGTAGTTGCCCTCAAAGGTGATTACCCCATCAATAAAGCTTTTGGGGCTTAAGCTTTTTGTGGAGACAAACTGTGCGTGTCCCACCACGGAGTTTGAAATGTTCGGGTAAATTCTCAGCCCCTCGGTGAGAGAGTCCCCCACGAAGGTTGCGTTGTCAAAATAACTTATATCCACGCTGCCATTTTCCGGCAGTTGTATCATACGATGGTCGGGAGATATGACTTCAAAGTTGTTTATCGTTTGCTGAACCGGCCCTTGATGTGTCGCCCACGCCCCTTGGTTTTCAAGATCTCCATTGGGCTGCATTGTCTGGGATGGATTTATAAGCGGTGGATCCTTTTCGCTGGTGCTGAAATGTTCCACTAACAAAACTATTCCATATGCCGTTATGAGCACAAATGCCGCAAGTGACATAACCATTGCCAAGCGCTTTGCTCGACGGCGCCTTGCTCTTTTAATTTTTGCTTCGGGTGACATGTACTTTGCCAATATATCACACCCCTTTCTCTAAGGTACTAATTATATAATAAATCCCAACTAATTTCAAGCATATTCGCAGGACAAAATAATAAAACACGCATTTTTCACTTAATTTCAATTTTCCATTGCCATATAAAGATTATATTGGTATTATATAGATATTACAATGGCAATATGTATATAAAATATGGACATTTTATGGAGGTTTTATTATGGAGAAAGCTCGCTTTGGAAAAGATAAAAATGGGAATGAAATTTTCCGTTACACAATAGCGGACGGTGACAATTCCCTTAGCGTTTTAAACTATGGTGCTACAATACAAAGCCTTAAAGTTAAAAACAAACAGGGCAAATTGGTGGACGTTGTGTTGGGCTTTGACAACCTTTCTCAATATGAAAAGGAGGAGGGGCGAACCTACTTTGGGGCGGTGTGCGGCAGAGTTGCCAACCGTATAAAGGGCGGACACTTTTTTGTGGATGCTGTGGAATATTCCCTAGCCCAAAATGACAAGGGCAACTGTCTCCATGGGGGTGCAGACGGCTTTGACAAACAGTTTTTTGACTTGACGGACGCCGGGGACAACTATATGGTGTTCTCCTATCTTAGCGATGACGGACAGGAGGGCTTTCCCGGGTGTCTCGGGCTGAGCGTCAGGTACACTTTTTCCCGTGGGCTGCTGCTTATAGAGTATTCCGCCGCCACCACCAAGACCTGCCCTGTTTCCATCACCAATCATTCCTATTTTAATCTTGAGGGTAAGGGGGATATAAAATCCTGCCGCCTGCAATTAAATTCAAAATTTTACATGGAAATTGATGATAAGGGCGTTGCAAATGGCAGAGTTTTGCCCACCATAGACACGGATTTTGATTTTTCGGCTCCCACAATGCTGGGGCAGCGGATATCCTCGCAAAAGGAAAAGCGCCCTACAATAAAGGGTATCGACCATTATTTCTTCTGCGACAACGGCATAACGGAGTACCGCCGCTTTGGCACTCTTTGCGCCGCCGATGACAGCTTAAAAATGGATATCTTTACCGACCAAGCGGGGGCGCAGATTTACACAGGTAATTATATACCCACCATGGTGGCAAAATCTGTCGAACTTTACGAAAACAGTGGAATTTGTATCGAGACTCACCAGCCCCCAAGCTCACTGGAATTTTCTCACCTGCCCTCTATGCTGCTGAAAAAAGGGGAGAAGTACCACCATAAAACGGCATATAAATTTTATTTCTAGCATAGCTAAAGCTTATATTGCTATGTGTTTTAGGTTTTTATTGCCACGCTGCTCAAAATTCAATTCGGAAATGTCCGTTTTGGCATATATCCCATTTTTGCTTTGAAAATCGCTGTAAACCATTGATTATTCTAGCTTTAAGTGGTATGCTTTACTTTAAAAAAAAGACAGGAGGGCACAGAGAATGAAACAGCTTGTAAATATTTTCGCAGCGATGCTGTTTTTTTGTTTGGCGTTGTCGCTGCCTGCCTATGCCCTTCAAGGGGACGATTATACGCCACGCAAGGTGCGGGTAGGATATACCGATTATTACAATTTTATTCAAAAGACAGAGAGCGGAGAATTTTCCGGCTATGGGGTTGACTACCTACAGGAGATTGCCCGTTATACCAACTGGAACTATGAATATGTTTACTGTGAGTGGGGCTCGGTGCTGGACAAGCTTCAGTCGGGCGAGGTGGATTTGATGTGCAACGCCACCCAAAGCCGCCGTGTTAAGGAAGATTTTTCTCTTTCACAATACTCTATCGGCATCGAACAGTTTGTACTGTACTGCCTGCCCGAAACGGATTTGTATTTTGATGATTTTGAGGGCTTTGACGGCAAGCTCATCGGGGTTATTGAGGGCAGTGCCAACAGCCATTTCCTAAAGGAATATTCTCAGCGAAACGGGTTTAGCTTTACCCCCATATATTTTACAAGCGATGATGCCATGGAAAAGGCGCTGTATGATGGCGAGGTGGATATTATTTCCACCGTCCATCTTGCCCCCTATGACAACTTGAAATTAATTGCCAAGCATGGCTCCAACCCCATATATATTTTGACGGCTAACAATTCGGGGCTATACCCCTCCTTGGTTCGGGCGCTGAGTGCCATCAAGTCGGACACACCGGAATTTGACGGCGCATTATATAAGAAATATTATAGCAACAGCCTTGCGGCAACCCAGCCCATGTTCACCCGTCAAGAGCACGATTTTATTCAAAAATGCGCCCCTGTAAAGGTGGCGATATGGTCGGACAGAATTCCCATATCCTTTGTAAACTCTAAAACCGGAGAGCCATCGGGTATAAATTACAGCCTTTTAAATGAGCTTGGAAAAATTTCCGGACTGACTTTTGAGTATGTGCCGATAACCCAAAATATCGCCTTGACGGACACTCTTTTAAGCGGAGAAACTCGCATTGTGTGTGGCCCGCCCGATTTAGGCGATTATTTTAAAAATAGCAATTTCAGAATATCTACCCCTTATTTCACCAGCAAAATGGTGTTTGTAGGCAGGTCAAACCCTCTGCTTGACACGGAAAATGCACTGCGAGTTGCCGCCCCAAAAACCGCAAAGGCTACAAATTATTATCTGTCAAAAGAGTACCCCAATCTTGTCCCTGTGCCGGTAGACTCTATTTTGGAGGGTTTTTACTCGGTTTTTAGAGGGGACGCAGACGTTATCATGTGCGATGAATACCTTGCCTCCTACTATCTGCAAAAGCCGGCGTTTTCCAAGCTAAAGGCGTTTTCCGGATACTCCATTGTAGAGCCGGAGGTAATAGTGGGGCTTAATGGTGACGACCCCACCTTGATGTCCGTTATAAATAAGTCCATCTCTGTGCTCCCAAAGGAGACGGTGGAGGACATTGTTATCGCTCAAATTGCCAATGCAAGCTATGTGCCCAACGCTTCCGACACGCTGTACCAATATGGGGTAGAAACGCTCCTATTGGCTTTTATTGTGGCGTTATGCTTTTTCCTAGTGATAAAGATCTCTGACGGGCGAAAAAAGAGCGCCCTCAGCCTTAAAAAAATCAATGACCAGCTCTCCTTACAGCAAAAACGCTATGAACTGGTTATGTCTCAAACAAAGGATATTATCTTTGAGTGGAACTATCAGACAAAGGAAATTGAATATTCAAAAAACTTTGAATTGTATCTCCAGCGCACCGCCGTAGGGGAAGATTTCCCCGTAAACCCTAAGGTAGTTTGCAACATTCATCCCGACGATGTGGACACCTATCTGGAATTATATCGAAGCTATGATAAGGGCGCACTGTGCGCTGTGGGGGAATATCGTTTAAAAAACCGTGAGGACGCTTACTTTTGGTGCCGCAGCCGCTCCTCCGCTGTGGTGGATGAAAATGGAAAAATAATCACTGTAATTGGAGTTTTATCCGACATTAACAGTGAGAAAAACAAGCTGCTGGAAATTGAAAATCTTGCTAAAAAAGACACTTTAACGGGTCTTTACAATCGGAGAACCGCCGAAGCTTTAATCCAAAATCTTATGGCAGACGTCCCTACAGGCGCTTTATTCATTATAGATATTGACGATTTTAAGTCCATCAATGACACGATGGGACACAGTGCCGGAGATGATATGCTCATAAGCGTGGCAGATGCTCTGTCGGCGCTGTTTCGAGATAAAGACATTGTTGCAAGGCTTGGGGGCGACGAGTTTATCGTATATATGCCCGGCGTATGGGACGAAGAGCCAATACGCAGGCGTGCCCAAACCATAGTGGATAAAGTCTCGCTTATAGAATGTAGCGCCATGAGCCTATCCATATCCGCCGGAATTGCTTTTTACCCCAAGGACGGAGATGGTTTCATCCCTTTGTATAAAAATGCTGACCAAGCTTTGTATCGGGCAAAGAATAACGGTAAAAATCAATTTGCCATATGATTTTTTTACACTGTACAGGATACATACACAAATAGATGCATAGATAAATGCATGGATAAATGCGCAAATAAATGCATAGATATACAAATAGCCCAAGCTTTCGCAATTGAAAGCTTGGGCTATTTTACCTACTTATGTGGGGGAATGAGACGAAAGAGAAAAATCGTCTTGTGCCCTTTTTTCTTGCCCCTTAAAATCTCAGCAATATCCTCTCGCTATTCTTTTTCAGGTAACCGTTCCACACAAACACCGCCGCCGACATTGTAATGGCGGCTATAAGATAGGCTATGTATGCATTTTCCTGTGAAAAAACAAAGGTTACAAGGGAAAAGGTCACTCCTGCAAGCGCCATTCCACAGACGGTGACAATGCCCATTGAGGCGCTTTGCTTTACAACCTTAGTTTCACTTGTCCAGTTAAAACTGGGGAACTTTAAGTTGACCACCAGACCTGCATATGCCATAAATACGCACACTATAAGAGGATATATCAATACAATTAAAGCGTAAAATCCACGGATATTCAGCATAAAAATCCCTGCTATCGAGATGGACAGGCTGACGGGCACCGTCAAAAATAAATTGAATATAATTTTAGAGATAAATACGCTGTAGCCGCTGACTGGCAGCTGCTTTATCACCCACAGGCTTTGCCCCTCTAGGGATACGCTCACGGCGCTAGTGCAGCTAATGGAGGAGAAAATTCCGGCAACGGTTGGAAGGATAGCCAAAACAGTGGGGTAAATCATGGGGGTGGCGTTGATTAGCTCGATATATTCTCCCCCAAAAAGCACAACATAGATAAGCCCTCCAAGCCCCATTAAAGCGCCGATACCGCAGTTGATAAAGTAGACGCTTGAGGACAAAAAGCGGCGAAGCTCTCGCTTTAAAAGAGCGGCAAAGCTGCCACTTTTTGAATACGCAAGCTTTGCTGTGGAGGCTTTCATGGTGACACTTGCGAGCTTTGAATGGATGGATTTAAATACCCTTGCCACCAAAAATGTAAATACCGCAAGCACCGCCATGGATATGAGGGCAAAGGCGATAAAGCCCATAACGTTCCCTTGACTAGCGCTGAAAAACAGCCGTGCCGGTGGGTATTGGGCGAGAACCAGCTCCTGCATAGCCATAGTATATCCGCCAATTACCATCTCGGGGTTGGCAGATTTTTCCAACATCATAACAAGCCCCATGGCGCCGAACACCAGTGCTAAATTTGCCAGTATGCTCACCAGTGCTTTGTGGCGAGAGCGCCCCGCTAAAAATGCCACTGTAGTTCCGATGATGGTGGCTAAAATTATGGGGATGGCAGGTATAAATGGCAGGCACAAAAGCGCCAGCGCAAGGCTAATAAAGTCCGGACGCTGAAAATACCACCACACCCCAAGGCAGGGCAGCATGAAAAGCGATGAGAATACAAGGTCGGAAAGATACAGGGCTATAAGCTTTGCCAATATGATGGTGGAGTGGGGTATAGGCAGGCTCATAAGCAAATCGTAGTCGTTTGAGTTAAACAGCGCTCCGCTGCTGCGCAGAGCACCGTAGAAAAACACCACCAAGCTGCCCGCCGCAAACATCACCACCGGCAGAATGTGCATAGCGCCTATGGGGATAAGGCTGAGTGCAAAAAGATAGCTGTACATTCCGCTGAGCACCATCAACAGACCGCCAAACAGCAGTGCGCCTATGGTCACAAGCACGGGGCTTTTCATTCTGCCCTTTGTAGTATCAAACATATTATTCATGTTCAAAAGACTGTAAAGTTCATTTTTAAGCAATTTTTTCAATATTTGCATAGCTACACCAGCTCCATAAATATTTCTTCAAGGCTTTTTTCGCTGCAAACGCTGTGGGTATCGCCCTGAACCACCAGCTTGCCCTGTTTTATTATTGCAATTTTATCACAGATACTTTGGGCGACCTCCAAAACGTGGGTGGAGAAAAATATGCAGCCCCCCTCGTCGCAAAGCTTTCGCATTAGCTGTTTTAAAGTGTGGCTGGCTTTGGGGTCAAGCCCCACGAAAGGCTCGTCCAAAATCAGCACCTTAGGGCTGTGAATAAGGGCAGAAATTATAGCAAGCTTCTGTTTCATTCCATGAGAATATCCGCCGATTGGCATATTTAAAACATCTAAAATTTCAAATTGTGCGGCATAATCCCCTATTAGCTCCCCACGCTTTTCCATGTCGGTGCCGTATATATCCGCTATGAAATTAAGGTAGTCAATACCCTTCATGTAGCTGTAAATATCCGGATTGTCGGGAATGTAGGCGATGTTTCGCTTTGCTTTTATAGGTTCGGTTTTTATGGAGCAGCCCATTATAAAGATATCGCCCCCATCAAAATCTAAAATTCCGCTGATTGCCTTTAGAGTGGTGGTTTTGCCGGCTCCGTTAGGCCCGATAAAGCCAAACAGCTCCCCGGCATTTACCTGTAATGACAGATTTTCTACTGCGTTTTTATTGCCATAACATTTTGTCAAGCCTTCAATTTTTATCATTGTATTATTCCTTTTAATATTTATTTAGATATGTGTCTAAATAGCATTATACCATCTGTCTTTAGAAAAATCAACAGTATATTATTGCCGTCACAATGTGCGTTAAAGTATAGCCGCCAAAGGGCAGACATTTTGATAGCCGGGATAGGTAATAATATGTTGTATTTTCTACTTAAAAGATGTAAAATTATATATTATATAATATCTACTGAACAAATGCACTTTTCAAGGCACATCTGCCCAAAGAGCAAACGCAGGTGAAAGTGATTGATATAACTGCGTTTTCGCTTTATTCAGCCGACATTACATAGCTGTAGAGTTTAAAGGAGTGTAAGATGACGAACAAGCCCAACATATTGATAGTCGATGACAATATGGTAAATCGCTGCTTGCTGGAAAAGATATTGTCAGGAGACTACAATATTTTACAGGCGGAAAATGGCAGCGAGGCGCTGGAATTGTTAAAACAAGAGGCAAATAGTATCAGCGCCATTTTGCTAGACCTTGCTATGCCTGTGATGGATGGCTTTACGTTTATGGAGCTGGCAAAGGATTTGCTGCTGCACTATAATATCCCTGTGATTGTCACCACTCAAAATGATTGTGAAGATACGGAGCTAGAGGCGTTATCCCTAGGGGCGACTGACTTTATTGCAAAGCCGTACCGCCCACGGGTTATTTTAAAGCGCCTTGAAAACATCCTGCATCTAAAGGAAAATTCGGTTTTGCGCAACACGGTGGAGCGAGATGCGCTGACGGGAATATACAACCAAGAAACTTTTTTTGTAAAGTCTCATGAGCTTATGGAGAGTAATAGCACAACGCAATATGCCATAATCTGCATGGATATAGAACATTTTAAGCTGGTAAACGAGCTGTGGGGCACTGCGGAGGGGGATCAGCTTTTAAAGGCGATAGCTCGGGAGCTATGTACAATAACCACACCGGACATCTCCATCTGCGCACGGATAAGCGGAGATATTTTTGGTCTGTGTATGCCCTATTATCCGAAGATAGGCACTGTGCTCACCGACACGGTGGAAAAATTTATCCACCGATATTCTATCAATTTAAAGTTGAATTTTAAATTCGGCATCTATGTGGTGGACGATATTACCCTTCCCATCAGCGGTATGTGTGACCGCTCAAAGCTTGCAATTCAGTCGATAAAAGGGAAGTTTGACGCTACAGTTGCCCTGTATGATGACAGCCATCGCAAACGTCTTATTGAGGAGCAGGAGATAATAAGCCAGATGCGCAGCGCACTGACCCAAGGGCAGTTTATACCCTATTATCAGCCTAAATACAACCTTATTACCGGTGAAATTGTGGGTGCCGAGGCGCTTATTCGCTGGATTCACCCCACAAAGGGCATTATACCGCCCCAAAGATTTATTGAGCTTTTTGAAAAAAACGGCTTTATTTCCGCTGTGGATTTCCACATATGGGAATGTGTATGTCAGCATCTGCGCAAGGTTTTAGACCAGGGAAAGGTGCCGCTGCCCATATCGGTAAACGTGTCGAGAGTGGATGTTTACAACCCTCAGCTTTGCAGCTTTTTGCAGGAGCTAATAAACAAATACCGAATAGAGCCAAGATTTTTGGAGCTGGAGATAACGGAAAACTCTTACATTGACAACGCCGAGGAACTGATAAAGACGATAAATGATTTAAAGAAGATGGGCTTTACCATTGAGATGGACGATTTTGGCTCGGGGTACTCCTCCTTGAATATGCTAAGTGACGTGCCTGTGGATGTCATCAAGCTGGATATGCGCTTTTTGCAGAGCAAGAATGCATTTTCCGGTCAACGAAACATTTTGAATTTCATTGTGTCCTTAGCAAAATGGCTGGACATTCAAACGGTGGCAGAGGGCGTGGAAACCCTAGAGCAGGTAAGCTTTTTGCGCAGTATCGGCTACAGTGTGGGACAGGGGTATTATTTTGCAAGACCCATGCCCCAAGAGGACTATGAAAAATTAGCCATGGAAAATCAGGGTGTATCTGTTGGTGCAACCACCCACGCCGTCCTTTCGGAACTGCTTGACTACAGTGAAATATGGAACCCCACCTCCCAATTTAACATCGTCTTTAAAATGTTCGCAGCGCCCCTTGCGCTGTGGGAATTTGCAGACGGCAAGCTGTCCTTTCTCCGTGGAAACGACAGCTTGGGACGGAGTATAGGTTTCTTTACCGATCGTGGGATGAGCCAGCTCAACAGCAATGTTATGACGTGGCTGACCCCGGACGAACAGCCAAAATTTTACGATTTAATCTGCAAGACCTGTAAAGATAACAGTTACATTGAGACGGAAAACAGATGGTTGAGTTTGAGGGATGAAGCGGAGGAAATATGGCTTAAATGCAAGATAAATATTATATTTAACGATGGGGAAAGAGCAATTTTACTGGTAGAGGTAAACGATATAACCGCCCAAAAAAATATGGAAGAAATGGTACAGCGTGCCAGCAGCGAGTTTTTGGAGCAGCAGGATTTTTTTGAGCATGTCTATGACAGCATCCCCTGTGGCATAGTCCAGTTTCATTCCGGCAGCCGTTATTTTTCCATTAAAAACCTCAATCTTGAGATGGTTAAAATCTTAGGCTATAGCTCGAAAGATGAGTTTTGGAACGGCGAGTGTGACCCATTAACTATAATAGTGCCTAAATTTATTCCGGCTATTAAGGAAAAGGTGGCGTTCCTTAGCAAACAGCCCCTCGGCACGCCCACCACTGTGGAATTCCAGATAGCTACCAAGCAACGTGACATTATATGGGTACAGGCTTCTGTGCAGCTAGTGGTTACCCCCGGTGGGGAAAAGATATACCAATGTGTCTTTATCGACATAACAAGAACCCGAGCTAAGCTGGATAGCCTTAACCAAAAAGCCACAAAGGACCCCTTGACAGGGCTGTATAACCGCAGAGTATTTGAAGGGGAGGTAAAGGCTTTTATCTCTTCCGACATGGTTTTTCAAGGTGCTTTTTTGATATTGGATATTGACAATTTTAAATATATAAATGACACCTTTGGACACCAAAAAGGTGACGAGGTTTTAAAGATAGTCAGCGAGATACTTACCGTTACCTTGCGAACCAGTGATATAATTTCAAGGCTTGGTGGGGATGAATTTGCAATTTTCCTTAAGGATTTGCCAAGTGAAGCGCTAGCGGTAAATCTTGCCAAGGTGTTGTGCAAAAGAATTGCAAAGCTGCTAAAGGAAAATGCCAATGTAACTGTCACCTGCTCCATTGGAATTTCTCTCACAGACGGAACTGATATTAGTTATGATGAATTGTATAAAAATGCAGACAGTGCTCTTTATAAAGCCAAGGAATTGGGCAAAAACCAGTGCTATCTCTATGGGCAAAAAAAAGAGGAGAAGAAATGAAAACTACTTCAAAAAAACTTACTTGCTTTGCAATCTCGGTCTTGATAGCAATTTTTTCCGGAATTTCAGTCTTTGGGGCAAAGCCGGCTGCTAAAACCTTGAAAGTAGGCTATATCGACTACCAATCTTTTATTGACAAAGCCCCTGATGGGACATATTCTGGGTATGGGGTGGACTACCTAAGCGAGGTGGCTAAATATGCTGATTTCGAGTACGAATATGTATATGGCACCTGGCAAGAGTGTTTGACACGGCTGGAAAATAAAGAGATTGACCTAGTGTGCACCGCTAAATATACCCCACAGCGAGATGAAAAGTTTGAATATTCAAAATTCCCCATAGGCACCGAGCAGGGGGTTTTGTACACGCTGCCGGAAAATTCCTCCCTTTATTACGATGATTTTATCGGTCTTAACGGAGCAGCTATCGGCTTTTTGAAGGGCAACCTCACCATTGAGGCATTCCGAGACTATGCGGAAAACAATAATTTTGTATTCACGGAAAAGTATTACGCCACAGAAGATGAGATGAAAAAGGCTCTTGTTTCTAAAGAAATATCCGCCATCGCCACCGAGCATATGTCCCTTCATGATGACTTAAAGCTAATTGGAAAATATGGCAGCGAGCCATTTTATCTTATGAGCTATGACGGCAATGATTTTATGAAGGAAATGAACTTGGCAGTCGGTAAAATCAAGCTGAACAACAAGGATTTTGAGGCACAGCTCAACCATAAATATTACTCCGCAACAAAAGCGGAAAGCACCCCCGCCTTTACACGGGAGGAGGTAAGCTACATCGACAGCTGTGACGTTATAACCGTGGGCAGCTTGCCAAACAGATATCCTCTGTCCAGTGTCAATAAATCCACAAAGGAGCTAGAGGGAATAACGGTAGATATCGTCAAGAAAATTGGTGAAGTCAGTGGACTTAACTTTGATGTAAGCCCTATGCCCGTAGATAAAAAGCCTATGGATTTGCTGCGAGAGGGCAAGTTTGACATGGTTGCCGGAATTGTGATTAATGATACCTTTTTGCACGATTCCTCCCTTAGGCTCTCCACGCCGTTTTTAACCTCGAACATTGCAATTGCCACACGACATGGGTCGGTTTACGACCCAAACCGAGCGCAAAACGTCACTACCAAGGTATCTTTTCAAGCCATGCAGGACTACATAAGTAAAACTCACCCAAATTATAACATTGTGTATAAATCCAACGATGACCAATGTTTGCAGGCGGTCATGGACGGTGAGGCAGATATAATGCTGCAAAACGTGTATGTCCTTAACTATCTGCTGCAAAACCCACACTATGATGGGCTGGAAATTGTGCCTGCCTACTACTTGGAAGAAAACACCGGATTTGCCACACTGTCTGATGTCGACCCACGGCTAATCTCCATTATAGACAAGTCCATTGCAACCTTGTCGGATGATGTGCTCAGCCAGTTAGTCACAGATAACACTCTCGGTAAGCCCTATAAAATGACCTTGAGTGATGTGATTTTTAAATATAAGTTACTACTAACTCTTATTGCTATACTGGTGTGTGTCTGCATAGGTCTGCTTGCCTTAACAGCAATAATCAAGCAGAAAAGCTTAAAGCAAATTAACCTTAAAAACACCGAGTTAGTCAAGGCTATCGCTCAGGCAGAGCAGGCGAGCAGTGCAAAAAGCCAATTTCTTGCACGTATGAGTCACGAGATTAGAACCCCCATGAACGCCATTGTGGGGCTTACCACAATAACAAAGCAGCACGTTAACAGCCCCGAGCAAGTGATGGAAAACATGGACAAGATTTCCACCGCCTCAAAAATTCTTTTAAATCTTATAAATGACGTTTTGGATATGTCTGCCATTGAAAATTCCAAGCTGAAAATTGCGGCAGCACCCTTTGATTTTAAGCAGCTTATGCAGTCGATAACACTGATGTACTACGGTCAGTGCAGGCAGAAAAATATAGAGTTTTCCGCCAAAATAAACACTATTACCGATGAGGTGCTGATTGGGGATAGCTTGCGTGTTCATCAAATATTGCTTAACCTGCTGTCCAACGCTGTGAAATTCACACCGAGCGGTGGCAAAATCACAGTATCTGTCACCCAAACGCCCCACAACAAGTCCCAAACCTTTATACGGTTTGTAGTTAGCGACACCGGCTGTGGAATGACCACGGAGATGATGTCCCGTGTCTTTAATCCTTTTGAGCAGGAGACTGCCTCCACGGCGCAGCGCTACGGCGGTTCAGGGCTGGGAATGTCCATCACCAAAAATCTGGTGGATTTGATGCATGGAGCAATTGCCGTGGAGAGCGAAAAAGGAGTAGGAACTACCTTTTCGGTGGATTTGCCCTTTGGCATACCAGAAAAGCGACAGGAGTATATAAGCAAAAAATTCGAAGATTTGAACGCCCTTATAGTGGATGATGATCAGGAGACTTGTGAGTATACCTCCATTGTGCTCAGCCGGCTAAATGTTCCCCACGAGTACGCCACTAGCGGTGAGGAGGCGCTCACCAAGATACGCAACAGCTACACCGTAGGTAAGGGGTATGACCTGTGCTTTATCGACTGGCGTATGCCCGAGATGGACGGCATAACTCTTACCAAAAAAATAAGGGCAGAGTTTGACAATGACACCATTATTATAATTGTATCCGCATACGATTTAAGCGAGGTTGAAAGTGAGGCGGTGGACGCCGGTGCTAATCTGTTTGTAACAAAGCCGGTGTTTCAGTCCACGGTATTCAATATGCTTACCTCCCTTAGCGGCGGCAAATATATTGAGGGAGACAAGTCTGGAGACGAATACGATTTTAAGGGTCATCGGGTGCTTTTAGTGGAGGATAACGCCCTAAATATGGAGATTGCCACCGAGCTTTTGAAAGTGACGGGCATTGATGTAGACCCAGCTGAAAACGGAAAAATAGCTTTTGATAAGTTTGAACGCTCTCCCGAGGGCTACTATGACATAGTGCTTATGGATATTCAGATGCCCATTATGGACGGCCATGCAAGCACCCGAGCCATAAGGGCAGGCAACCACCCACAAGCCAAAACAATACCAATATTTGCAATGACAGCAAACGCCTTTACCGAAGATGTTGCCCTTGCACTGTCTGCGGGAATGAATGGGCATATATCAAAGCCAATAGACACCGGCATCATGTATGATGTTATAGCCAGAGTTTTGCAAAAGCAGTAGCCATAACAGACCGCACCAACTAAAAGCTGTAAAGTTGAAAAGTCGAAAAACTGAAAATTCGAAAACTGAAAAGCTGTAAAGCTGTAAAGCTGAAGAACTGAAAATTCGAAAGTTGAAAAGCCGAAAATCTGAAAAGATATCCGCTGAAAAAGCACAAAGCCCTCCCCCTTTTAATTGCTTTAAGGGGGAGGGCTTTTATTTAGTTAGTATACGTTAACCTATTGTGGCTAACCTTTTAGTTGTTTAGTTAGTATCGTCTAACTCACGGTGAGTGAGCTTTGAAAGCTTCGTTAGTGTTAACTATCAATTAATTGGTGTTGATGAAATGCCAAGAGGGGAACCACTCCAGTGACTCAAGATATCCATTAGGTGCGGCTATCCCCGTGGTTATGGGCACAAACGCCAAGAAAAGTGCAAGACAGGCTAACAGGTACACCACCCCATACTTTTTACTTTTTGGATATCGTGAAACCATCCAATCTATCACTGCGGCGATAGCAAGTATTCCAAAAATTGCACTGGGGAAATAATGGTAGATAAAGCTTAGCCGTGTCACAAAGACCCATGGCAGCAAGGAAAACACAAAGCCCAGCACGATAAGCCACAGGCGGCTGTCCTTTTTCCGGTATGCAAGCACACCGGCGGCTACCGTTGCAAAGGGGGTGAGCCACCAAATTAAGGGGTTGCCAAAGGCGGATATGGAGCTTGCCATGCCCTGTGGCAGCATGGTAATAGAGTACCATATTGGCTTTACTGTAAAGGGCCATGTGTACCACAGCGATGAGAAAAAGTGCTCTGCCACCAAGGTTGAGTGGTAGTTGAACATATTCACCTGACAGCGCCAAACTTCCTTTAGATAGTTAAAAATGCCGGTTGTGTGAACCACCGGTATAAAGGTTAAAATATAGATAACCACCGGAATTCCAACAAATGCCACAAAGCAAAATAGAATTGTTTTCGCCACTCGGGCACGGCACAGCTTGTCCCGAGCGCTGCTTTTATATTTTTCATATAGGCTTATAAAAAAGAAGAGGGCAAGACCCACCATTGAGTAAGCGCCGTTCCACTTTGTCGCCACTGCACACGCCATAAATATTCCGCTCAACGTTAAGTATAGAAACTGTTTATTTAAACTGTCGGTAAATTTTGTTTTGTGATAGTAGAGCATAAATAGGAAGGTTAGTATGGTAAAAAACACTACATAGGTGTCTACCGTTGCAATCCGTGTCTGGGTTATATGCATAAAGTCCAGTGCCAACAGGCAGGTAGCGGCAAAGGCGGCAAAAAAGCTTTTGAAAATTCCACGAGCTAACAGGTAGAATATTGGCAGCATGGCAATACCGCACACAGCGCCCACTATGCGCCATCCAAATGGTGTCATACCAAATATTTTTATGCCTATGCTGATTAGAATTTTACCAAGGGGAGGGTGGGTCGTTTCGTAGATAGAATATCCGTGTAGCTGTTCATATGCCGTTCGAGCATGGTATATCTCGTCAAAATACGAGCTGTTGTAGTAGCTTAAATCATCGGGGAGACATTCGCTTTCATCCAGCGCATTTTCCGCTGGGTAGTCGGCACTAACATTATAGTTTTCCAGCCGCCCACTAATGACGGAGCCATCAGGGCGAAGAAACAAAATTTCCCCTAGCACCTGCCCTGGGTTAGCCGCAACTACCCTGATGCCGGAGGCGGCTACATCGCATACATCTTGCCCCCATTTAAACACATCTTTTTTCTCCAGTGTTAAAAGATGTTGAAAGCTTTGGTTGTCCTGTGTATAGTATATATCAAAATCACAAGTTGCTTTTTTCACTAAGTCACCGCTAAATTCATCCCCTACACCGCTAAAAGAGTAGATGGAAGCAATGTTTGTCGGCTCGTCAAATATCACATCAAAGCTTACATTGTCGGCGCCGGACAGAAAATAACTTTGTGGGGCATCAAAGCTGCCAAGGTCAAATAATGCAAAAACGCCATAAACACAGGTGAGTGCAAAAATGGCGATACCGTGCTTGGCGCCAAGAGAAAAATCGAGTGAGTTAGTCTTGTGTAACTGCTTGATAATCATATAAATACACAGCGCAAAGCAAGCGATAACTGCCAGTGACAACAGCGTAATTAAAAATTGTGACAGCTGACTGTCGCTAAAAAAGCTGCGCATAACCGCAACACAATTTATATAGTTTAAGCCGCTTATCCCCAGAAAAATATAAAATAAGCTCTTCCTTTTTGTTAGTAAAAAAGCTAAGAGGAAAAATATGATGGCGGGGAAAAGATATCTTTCGTGCATCATGGTGGTAAAGCAAAAGACAACCAGTATTATAAAACCCGAAAGATAAAAAAACTTAGCCTTGTCTTTTAGCTTTAAAAATGCAAACCCGACAAAAGCCACCAAGGAGGAAATAACGGCAACATTTATCATCCAAGAGCTGCGGACGGCGTCTAATTCCACCCAATTTAGCCCTAAAATGGCATATAAATTGTATGCGTTTACCGTAAAATATTGCAGCCCACCCATGGTATCCTTATATAAAGTGACTATCCAAGATAGGTCAAAGGGATTGGGGCTAAATGGCAAAACCAAAAGGTACAAGGTACCAAGCCCTGCAATTGCCGCCTTGAAAAATTCCTTTACACTGCGACGTTCAATAATATAGAAAAGGAAAATCGGCCCAAAAAAGATTGCCTGTGGCTTTACCAAAATGCCGTAGGCGAAAGCTATAGCGGCAGGCACCGTCCTATTTTTATATGCAAAATAGATAGCGAGCGCTACAAAAAATATGTAAAAGCTGTCTATCTGTCCCCATACACTACTGTTGTGAATAATGGCGGGGCAAAACAGAAAAATCAATGTCAAAAGCTTGGACTGCCCGTCATTTAGCGTCTCTCGTCCCACTTTGTACACAAGGTAGCCACACCCAAAATCTGCTATTATGGAGGGCAGCTTAATCATCATGGTGTAGATTATTCCGTCAATATTGAGCTTGAAAAAATCCCCGATGCTTCTTAGCACAAAGAGGACGTACATATATCCCGGCGGATAATCAAGAAAAAAGTCTTGACCGTAAAGCTGCCCAAAGCCAAGGGAGGTGGCATAGCCGCTCCACGCCTTAAAGCAGTTTATATCGTAGGAAAAGTTAAGTGGTGACAGCGCAAAAAAAATCCGTATAGCAAACGCTGCAATAATGGCGGCTGCAAATAGCGCTCTCGGGAATTTAAAGTCTGCCCCGCCTTGAAAAATCCCTCGCCTTAAAAACAAAATGCATACACCGGTGTATGCGCTTAAAATCAGCAGTTGAGTTAACATATCGTGTCATTACCTACTTTAATATTTTTGCCGTGAACTGGAATATTCCTTGCCATAACAATGGTCTGTTTTTCATTTTTTCATTGAAATATGTATTATCATACCCAAAATTCACTAATCGCAGATTAGTGATGGCGGCAGTGCCGCTGCCACACCGCAGTGGGGCAATTTGCCGGTCAAATGTTCTCACGGGGAAAAGCGCTAGCTTTTCTAGGCACTGTTCCCAGTGCCGTAGCGGCTACCACGCCGTCCGTGAGGCTAGTATACCATAAATTGACCTATTAATAAAGTGTAAATTTGCTTATTAATAAAGTCTTGTTATTGTTTTTTATATTATTTGTGTTAAAATTAGAGGCGTAACCCCTCTGCAATGGGTAAAAAATTGCGGGTTACAGTAATGTTGTGCAAATTATTATTATTACGAGGTATTTATGTTTTTTAACACTGTTAATTATATGATTTTTTTGCCGGTGGCAGTGCTGGCATATTACGCCGTCCCAAAAAGATTTAAAAACATCTATCTACTGGGGGTTAGCTATGGCTTTTACATGGCTTTTGACGCAACGGCGCTGCCCTGTTTGTTCGATGTAAGAACCATACCTTTTCTGATTGCCGCAACACTGGTGAGCTATTTTGCAGGGTTGGCAATTGAAAAAAGTGAGGATAAAAAAAGAAAAGCAGCTCTTTTGGCAGCCCTTTTAATCAATGTGGGAATGTTGATTTTTTTCAAGTATTTTAATTTTTTTGCCGAGAATATCATCGCTGTGGCAAATGTTTTTGGCTTGTCACTCACCTTTAAAAAAGCTAATATTTGGTTTGTCGCCGGCATAAGCTTTTTCACCTTTCAAAGCATTGGGTATGTCTGTGACGTGTACTTGAAAAAAGTAAAAGCGGAAAAGGATTTGCTGGTATATGCACTGTTTATCGGTTTTTTCCCACACATTTTAGCAGGCCCCATCTCTCGTGCCGACAAGCTTATCCCGCAATTTCACAAGGAGCATACCTTTGATTACTCAGGGGTAGTTGGGGGCTTGCAGCTAATGGCGCTGGGATTTTTCCAAAAGATAGCGGTGGGGGACGTGCTGGGAATGTTCATAGGTGCTGTCCATAAAGATTTGCGTCAGTACTCCGGTTTAATGCTGATATTTACCGCTTTCATCTACTCCATTCAGCTCTACTGCGATTTTTCCGGTTACTCCAACATCGCCCGTGGCACTGCAAAGCTACTGGGCTTTGACATCATTGACAACTTTAACACCCCCTATCTCTCCACCTCCTTTTCGCAGTTTTGGACACGCTGGCACATCTCCCTCTCCTCTTGGTTTCAAGACTATATATTCACCCCCTTCGTATGGACTAACCCGCTTAAAAAGTTTGGAAAATCCTTTGAAAAGCCGCCCATTATTCTTGCCATTTGGTTAGTGTTTTTAACTAGCGGTCTGTGGCATGGCAGTGCGTGGACCTTTGTCATATGGGGGGCGCTCCACGCTCTTTTCCGCACAGGCGAGGATTTGATGCGCAAGTACTATAAAAAGCCGGACAAGCACCCAAAGCCCTTGAAGTTTTGGGGCAAGGTTGGATGGGTATTCTCCCTTGTCACCTTTAGCCAGATATTTTTCCGTGCCGAAAGCGTGGGAGAGGCCTTTTATTACGTTACCCATCTGTTCTCGAGCCTATCCCTTACAGATTTTTTTGCCCAGCTATACCGCAGTGTTGCCGCCGGATTTGACAAGACCCCTATTTTGATTTACGCTTACCTTGCCTACTGCCTTGCGGCGGTGGCGATTGTTGTGGGGCTAGACTTTTTTAGATACTTTAAACTTAAAGGCAAGTGCTTGACCACGGCATTTTTAACTATGAAACAACCTTACCGAATTCTATGCTACTATCTGTTGATAGGTTTTATCATGGCGGGTTTTATCATGCAAAATGGAGGCTATGGTTCCTCCGCAAGCTTTATATATGCAAATTTTTAACCGCTCTGAAAGGATACGACTGTGAAAATCGAACAAATTACAAAAGCTGCAGGAGGCGGTGTATTTCAGTGCCATGTGGACAAATACCTTACCGTTGTGTTTGCTAATGATGGATTTTATAAGTTTATTGGAATTTCTCGAGAAGATTTTCTGACCTTTCATGGAAATCGCCTGCTTGAGATAATCCAGCCCAAGGACATAGACAAGCTTTTTGAGGGAATTCAAAAGCGAATTAGCTGTGAGCAAAGCTTTTCAGAAGATATTTGTGTGCGTGCGGAAGAAAACCAATTGAAATGGATGTGGATAAATGCTGAGGTGGTGAAAAATGCCAATGGAGAGCTGTCTCTTTACTGCATTTTCAGCGATGTAACTCAGCGGCGGCTGGAGCAGGAGGAGCTAAAGACGGTTCAGCAGCGATACCTGTTTGTGTTAAACCACACTGAGGATATGATTTTTGAATGGGACTATAAAACCAAAGAAATGTACCAGATGGGCGGTCAGGATATACGGTTTAATTATCGCCCCACCATCAAAGTTTTTCCGGAGGATTTACTGGTTGAGGGCGGAAATATTCACCCTGATGATGCACAAATATTTCTTGACAACTATCATTCCTATGATAAGGGCGCCAAAAGTGCCTATGCTGAATATCGGCTGCGCAGCAAAAGCGGCATATATTGTTGGTGCTCCACCAGCTCGGTAGGGGTTTTTGAAAATGGCGAGCTAACTAAGGTAATGGGGAAAATCGCCAATATAAATGGACAGAAAATTCAGTTTTTGGAGATGTCCAGACGGGCAATGTGTGACCCGCTTACCGAGCTTTACAACCGCAAAGCAACAGAGAGCTTGGTGGAGCAATATATTGAAACCAACCCCCACATGGCGGCGATGCTGGTGATAGACCTTGACAATTTCAAGCTGGTAAATGACACTCTAGGTCACCTTTATGGGGACGGATTGCTTAATGATGTTGCCGTGGGGATAAAAAATGCATTTCGGGATACCGACATTGTGGGCAGAATTGGCGGGGATGAATTTGCGGTTTTTTTGACGGACATACAGAACATGGATACCGTGCATAGAGTGTCGAAAAATATTCTTGCCCAGTTTGAAAGGATATTTTCCGATGTGAAAATGCCAAAAAGTTTGACCGGCAGCGTGGGAATATCCCTCTATCCCCAAGATGCCACCAGCTATACTGCTTTGGTGGAAAAGGCGGATATTGCCCTTTACCATGCCAAAAATACCGGCAAAAACAAGTACGTTTTTTACAGCGAAAAGATATTGTCGACAGATGCCTCCTTGAGAAAGGACGGGCGTGCCCGAGCAAGGCGCACCCCAAACGACTCTCAAAAGCGTGAGGATTTATACAAGCTTGCACTGGAAAAAGCCAACCTGACCGTATGGATTTATGATGTAAAAAACGCAAGAATACAGCGTGTTCTTTGCTCATCTTCTGTAGATGTCGGTCAGTTTAGCACGGAAAATTTTCCTCATGATTTAGTGGCAAGAGGGTATATCCACGCTGATAGTGTCAAGCCTTTTTTAGAGCTTCACCAAAAGCTATCACAGGGAGAACAGGAGGTTTTTGCGGAAATATGCGCCGTCAACCCCAAAAATGGAGAGTTAGTTTGGTCGCTGATAAGCTATTCCTTAATGACCGATGAGTGCGGAAACCCCGATATAGCCATCGGCACCGCAAAAAATATAACCAATCAAAAAAAGGCTCAGATAGAATATAAACACGAAATGGATATGCGCATGGTGCTTGAGACGGATATAATCTGCACCAGCATAACCAACCTTACCCAGAACGAGGTAGAGCAGTTTAGGTATGTGGAAAGACCTCAGGTGACGGGGAATATCGTGGAAAGATATGAGGATATTCAAGCGGCGGAGCTTGTCAATATACCCAACCCCAATGACAGGAAAAAGTATAGCTTCTACACAAGAGAGATGTTGCTTGAGCTGTTTTCCCAAGGTAAAACGCCAATTTGGCTTAATTTTAGGCTTGTGGACAGAGATGGTCGGCTAATATGGGTGTCACGGTCGGTGTCTATGTTAAAGGATGCCCAAAGCGGAAATATATTTGCGTATGTGGTAATACGTGACATCGACATAAAAAAACGCCAAGAGCTTTCCCTCTCTAGCCGTGTTGTGGTGGATGAGTTGACAGGAGCCTATGAGCAGGAGACGGCAAGGGAGCTTATCAACAATGCAATCAAGGAGGACAATGACAACGGAGTGCCCTTTGCGCTGATAAATTTTAATGTGGACAGATACGGTGAGATAATGTCACTGGACGATGAAGCGTCCGCACAGGCGGTTATGGCAGAGCTAGCTGACCTTGTGCGATACAAGTTTTCTCGCCAGCTGCTAGGCCGTTTTTTCTCCAACCAAATATTTGTGTTGGTGCAAAACATCAGTGACCGAGATGATGTTATCAACACGGTAAATGAAATTCGTGATGGGGTGAGACTGAACGCCCGATTTGTTCGATATAACGCCTTGGTTACACTGTCGGCAGGCGTGGTTTTTAGCACCGGCGCTACCCGAGATTTTGACAGCACCTATGGCTATGCGGCGATAGCTCTGGACACGGCAAAGAAAACCGGCTATAACAAATGCATAGTGTATTCAAACGATATGAAAAGCCTCGCCTTGGCAAAGCATGGTGCGCAGGAAAAGGCTACCCAGACGGCTTTGCGCTGTGCTTTAGCGCTGGCAGCCCCGAAAGACACAGCACAAAAGCTGACGGAGGTGTTGGGGGCGATAGGCGAATATTATGCCGCCACAAAAACTTTTCTTGTAGAGTCTGCTCCTAGCGATGGTTCTCCTAACTGCATATACAACTGGTCGCCTGCTGGAGTAAAGGTGGAAACGGGCACGGAGCAGTGGGATTTTTCGCAGAACTTTCCATATATTTATAGCTGTCTTATGCAGAACCCAATAGGGACATTTAATGATACAGAGATGCTGAAGTTTGCCTATCCCATGGACTATCAAAGCCTTAAAAGCGCAGGGGTGTCATCACTTTTTGTGGCGATAATAAAGAGCGCCGGGGAAAGCCTTGGGTATCTGTTTGTGATAAATTCCAAGAGAAACGCTATGGATAAAGACTTTTTTACCACGGTTTGTAAATTTTTGACAAGCGAGCTGGAAAAGCGATATCTCCATGAAAAGCAAAAATTTTTAAGCCACCACGATGCCGATACTGGGCTGTTAAACCGCAACCGATACATTGAATATGCTGAAAATATCAAGGAGGAAAGTTTAATTTCCATGGGGGTAGTCTCCGCAGACATCAATGGGCTTAAAAAAATCAACAACCTGCGGGGGCATGACTACGGAGATTTAGCGGTAAAAAGCATCGCCGTGGCAATCAGTCAAGTTTTTAGCGGCTATAGCTGCTACCGATTTGCCGGTGACGAGTTTTTGGTGGTGTGCGAAAACATAAGCAAAACTGCTTTTATAGAAAAGGTAAAGGAGCTTAGGCTCGCTTGCAACAGACAGGCAGACTTTAGCGTTTCAATAGGGGACGCATGGTCGGACGTGGACATCAGGCTTACCTCTCTTGTTAAATATTCTGATGAAAAGATGGTGGGGGAAAAGCAGGAATACTATCGCAGCAGCAAAAGCAAAACTAAACGCTATGACCCCAAGGAGCTAAAGTGTATGCTCCAAGACATTGAAAATGGCAGGTATCAAATGTTTTTGCAGCCGAAAATTTCCTCCAAAACCGGAGAAATATCGGGAGCAGAGGCATTGGTTAGATATCTTGACGAAAAGGACAACATTATATCTCCTGCAAAATTTGTGCCGAAATATGAAGAAAACGGCATGATAAAGCACATTGATATTTTTATTATGGAGCAGGCTTGCAAGGCTCTGCGCCGCTGGATTGACAGTGGGAAAAAACCTGTGTGCGTGTCCTTAAATCTGTCTCGTTCCACCATTATTTCCGGGGATATAATCGCTAAATTCTGTAGCATTGCCACGGAGTACAGCATCCCTAAGAATTTGCTTGAAATTGAGATAACGGAAAGCTTTGGGGATTTAGTACAGGATGCAATTTCCGGCATTGGCGCCAAGATAACCGATTGTGGGTTTAAACTATCTCTGGATGATTTCGGCTCAAAATATTCCAACCTTGCCATACTTTCCGCTACAAAATGGGACACCTTAAAATTAGATAAAAGCCTTGTGAACAACATTTTTTCCAATTTTCGTGCCCAGACAGTTATCAGCGGGCTGTTAGAGATTTGCAAAAATCTAAATATCCGTGTGGTGGCGGAGGGCGTTGAGACAAAGGAGCAGTTTGAGGTTTTGCAAGCCATGGGGTGTGATGATATCCAAGGGTATTATTTTAACAAGCCTATGGACGAGGGCAGCTTTGAAAAGCTGTATATAGAATAAAATTAGTGCGGTGTCGGCGCCGCTGACAAGAGCTTTTTAGCGGCAAATCCTTTTGCCAAAATAAAAAAGTCTTGAGTAAAACAAAAGTTTTATCCAAGACTTTTTTTGTATTTATGATGCACTGTGCGCTATAAAATTTGCCCGTAATTAAGTATTATTTTACCGTGTACTTTGCGATGGTAGCCTTCATTGCCTCCATATCAGCGCCATTATCGGTGAGATATTTTTCCACATCCAGCTTTGAGTAAAGCTGGTCTACAGCGATAGCCGGAGATTTTTTGCCGGCGTATAGCTCTACTTTTTTTGAGGTGAACACAACCAAGCTGTCCACGTTTCCAAACTTTGTTTTTTCCTGTTTATACATTTCCTTAAAGAAACGCACACTGCCATTCAGTTCCTTTAAAGGGTTTGCAAATTCTGCACGTCGACCCTCTAACACCTGTGCCCATTGGTCGCTGTTTGTCTCTCCGTAAATTTCCCCTGAAAGGTTTACGCCGCTAATGGCAATTGTCCCAAAAAAGCCCACGAGAATGGCATCAAAGGTAAACTGCACCCCATCAAATTCAATGGTGGTCTTGGGCAAAACATCAAAGTTTTTTACAGAGGAAAAGCGTTTGAGCACCTTTAAAAGGTTTTCCTCGCCTCGGTTATCGCTAGGGGATGGCTTTTTTTTGAAAATCAACTGTTTGTGCTCTTCGTCCATAAATATATAGACTAAAACTAAGCCCACCACAGCGATTATAATACTGCTTACTAAAGTTTGGATATCCATAATTTCCCTCTTTTCATTAATGTCATTATGCTTATTGTAACAAATTTTATGGGATTTAGCAAGGTGTATCTGACTCAATCCCCTGGCTCTTTAAAACCCCGTCCATGCCTTTGCTCTTTACGATGGTTCCGTCTTTTAAAATGAGCAGGCAATCGGCGCCCTCAATGTTCTCGATAAACTCTATTGCCTTGTCACTTTCCATCATAAATATGGCGGTGGACAGAGCGTCTGCTACCCCCGAATCCTCGCACATGACGGTGACACCTTGGTAATATTCCTCGGGAAAAAGGGTGTCTGGGTCGATAAGATGGTGGTACCGTCTGCCCTCGTGGACAAAAAAGCGCTGATAGCCACCGGAGCACACAAGGCTTCTGTCCGTTCCGATAAAGGCAAGGTCGATATTGCCCCCTACCATCTGATAGTTTTCATCAACCTCGGGGTTTTGTATGCCTACCCCCCAACGGGTTCTGCCGTCCTTTGGGTGTCCATGAGTTTTGACATTTCCACCGGCGGAGATGGCAAAGTTGTCATATTTTGCCGACAGCTCATCACAGATAATTTCAGTGGCATAGCCCTTTGCCACCGCTCCCACATCAAGGGACATCTCGCTGTCCGGCAAAAACACCGTGGAATTTTCATGGTCAATTACAATTTTGCTGATGTCGGTATGCTCATTGGCACTTTTAAGCCGCTCCATTGAGGGAATTTCAATGTTGCCTCCCTCGGCAGCCTCTCGGGTGTCATGCCAAATCCGCAAAACGCTGCCCAAGGCTATATTTACCTTGCCCTGTGACTTTTCATACCACTGCTGTGAAAATTCTATAAGCCGTATGATTTCACCATCAACCTTGACCGGAGACTTGCCTGCCTCATCGTTGATGGTTTTTACATTATTTATACCATCATAGTCATTGTAGATGTCGAAAAATTGGTTGAGCTGGGCAAAACGCTCCCGTGTATAGCTCATAAGCTCGTCAAACTGTGCCTGATTTTCTTGATAGGAGACAACGGAGATAACCGTGTCAAAGCTGTCAAAGATAGCATCGGAAAACTTTTCGTACTTTGGCTGTGCCTTGCACCCACAAAGGGTGGACAGGAGCAGTGCCAGTGCCGTTACAAGGGATAAGGTTTTTTTCATATATTAAATGTCCTTTTGAATTTCTGTGTAGGCAGCGATTAGCCCTTTGATTTTTTTGCCCTCTTCCATAAACATCCGCTCATGCTCTGTCACAACATTTTCCGGCAATGGATTTTGTGCTAAATCATAGGAGACAAAATTTATGCAGTAGCCGCTCTGGGCAAAATATTCCAAGCTGTCCTCAAACAGCCCATCATCGTCCGTCTTAAAATATACTTCCCCCTGTGGTGCTAAAAATTCCTTGTAGTGCTCTAGCTGTCTTGGGTGGGTGAGTCGGCGCTTTTGGTGGCGACCCTTGGGCCAAGGATTGCAAAAATTAATATATATTCTCTGCGCCTTGTCCTTTTCCCCCATCACCAGTAATATTCTTTCAATGTCAAAGGCTGTCAATTTGACATTTTCAGGCGCTCTGCCTATTTTAGAAAATTCTGCCTCAATATTCCTTTTGGCAGTGGCAAGCACTTCACTTTTAATGTCAAAGGCAAGAAAGTTTATATCCGGATTTTGTGCCGCCTTTTGGGAGATAAACCCACCTTTGCCACAGCCAAGCTCTATGTGCAGCGGCTGATTTTTGGCAAAGGCGCTCTGCCACGCCCCAAAATAATCATATGGATTTTTAATGTATATATCGCTTGCGTCCAGCTCGGGACGTGCCCATGGTTTTCTTCTCATTCTCATAGAGGTTGTTATGCCTTCCTTTTTTTATTTAAAACTGACTTTAATATTTGCTTTAAAAACCCTAGCAATGGCGGTAGGTTAAGCAGAATAATGGCGGCGGTGACGCCCACGGAGATAAGAACATTATACTTTACCTGCATTACCGTGCCATAGCTCATGGCGCACATAAGCGCCACATTAAGCGCCAATTGAAAGGGGGATATGTTGATGTTGATAAATTTTTTGGTGTTGATGGCACGGAGCACAAACACCAACAGATAGCTTAATAGAGTGGCAATTGCCGCCCCTTGAGTCGCTAATTTTGGTATTAGCAGCAAATTTAAAATTATGTTGGCAATGGCGCCTGCCATCATGGTTACAAGGTTTAGCCCGCCCCGCTTTTCCACCATATAGATACTGGATAAAAAGCTGGCAAAGCAGGAGAATATGGTGGCTAAAATAAGCACCGGTACAAACTCCCACGCCGCAAAAAACTTTTCATCTGCAAGCAGCGCTATAAGCGGTCGGCACAGTAAAATCAGCCCTGCGCCGGCGATAAACACCACGCTTTGATAGGCTTTAAATACCGTGGCAAAAAACCGTCCCGTATGTTTTTCTCCGCTCTCTGTCACGGCGGAAATCTGCCATGCCTCGGTAAATACCGTTGAAAAAAGCATTACAATGGAGGGGATTTTATAGCTTATTGCATAAATTCCATTGGCGGCATCGCTTACCATATACGCCACCAAAAACCTGTCACTCACATTGGTTATCCACCAAAAAATGCTTGCGGGAATAAGGGGCAGACAGTATTTCAGCATCTCCCTTACCACGCCCTTGTCCAGCTTTTTAAGGTCAAAATAATGCCATACCGACAGCATGATGCTCAAAAAAATTACGCTTAAAAAATCCGCCCCGATAATTGCCATAATATATCCTATGGCGCCAAGCTTTAGCTTTAATAGAAACAGATAAACCAAAACAAGGGTTGCTATGGTGGCGAAAATTCCATCAAATGCATATAGCCGTGTGTAAGCTTTTGCCCGTGCAAACTGCTGCACTAGAGTGCGAGAGCAGCTCATCAAGAGATAAAGGTACAAAAACCAAATGTACTTTTGCACCGAGGGTATCCTATTCAGCAGCGGAAAACAGCACAATAGCGCCGAAAAACCAACGGCTAAAGTTAAAGCACCGGTGGTAAAAACGGCTTTCTTGGAATACTTTTCGTCAAGGCCAAACCGAATAATACTATTGGAAATTCCCAAGCTGGCAAAGGGAATAAGCAGATTTGCCGTCTGCATCATCAAATCTACCGAGCTAAATTCTTCCGTGGTGAGCACCGCCGTGTAGATGGGCATTAGCAGAAAAACCAAAAATTTACTGCTAAAGTTGCTTATTAAAAATAAGAAGGTATTTGATGCTAAGAATTTGTATCTATTCACAAATCTATCCTTTAAAAATCAAGTTACACAACTGTTTTGAACGGCAGTTGGGGCACATAAGGTGCTTTTTCCCCTGTGATTGAGGCGCTAGCGCCACCGCAACAGGGTTTGCCTTAAATAGTGTTTTGCACTTGGTACATCGACAAGAAAATTTGCTTGCACGATATACCGTAAAGGCGAACACGCCCAAAAGCGCTAGGACAATAATTATGGGAGCTATAAAATTTTCCATTAAATCAACCTCTTTAATATCTATAATAAATCTATTGTATAATAGCACAAAAATATATATTTTGCAATTTGAAAGAGCATATTTTCATATATTTTCCCCAGTTAAGGATTATTATTGGTAACAGGCTATTGCAAATAACCTCGCATTTATGGTATATTTAAGTTACTTATGCATTTACAGCGACAAAAGTAGGAGTTTACATGAAAGCTAGTATAATAATTCCCAACCTAAATGGCGAAGGTTGGCTGCAAAGCTCCATCGAGAGCTGTATTAATCAGCGGTTTAAATACGACTATGAAATCATTGTTATAGACAACGGTTCCAAGGACAATTCCGTGGAAATTATAAAGGCGTGTGCCGCTAAATTTAATAATTTTGTGTTCCTTCAAAATGACGATAACACCGGTTTTTCCTACGCCGTAAACCAAGGGATAAATCATTCCACGGCGGAATATGCTGTGCTGTTTAATAATGATGCCTTTGCACAGGAGGATTTTTTGCAGGAGCTGGTGGACATGGCGGATTCCGACGAGAATATATTTTCTGTGGGTAGCTTGATGGTTCAGCACTACCATCGAGAGCTTTGTGATGATGCCGGTGATTATGTTCCCCTTTTTGGCTGGACGTGCAAGCGTGGTGACGGGCTGTCAAAAGATAGATACCAAACCCCACAGAGAATTTTTACCGCCTGCGGTGGCGCCGCCCTCTATCGCAAAAGCATACTGGAGGAAATTGGGCTGTTTGATGTGAGCTTTTTTGCCTATGGCGAGGACGTGGACTTGGGCTGGCGGGCAAATAACAGGGGTTACAAAAATATGTTTTGCCCAAAGGCGGTGTGCTACCACATATGCAGCGCCACCACCGGCGGCAGATATAACGAGTTTAAATCGGTGCAGAGCGGCAAAAATACCTTGCTGCTATTATATAAAAATCAGCCGCTTTTTATGTTCCTATTCAATCTTCCCTTTATATTTTTCGGGTTTTTGCCAAAGCTCGCAGCGTTCACCGTGCGTGGCTACGGAAAACCATTTTTAAAGGGTACAGTGATGGGTATTAAAGCCTTTGGCAGGGTGGAAAAGCCGCCCTTTAATTTCCGCCATCTAAAAGCGTACCTTTGGGTGGAGTGGACAATGTTTAAAAACATCTTTGTGTATATAGACTACCGATTAAAGCGGCTATTTAATATATTGTAGCCTTTGACGTGAGGGGGGTATTTTATGATTTATATTGCAACATCAAATTTAAAGCCCGGGATGAAGCTAGCAAGGGAAGTGTGGGGAGCCTCCTCTTTTTTACCCTTGCTTCACTCTCAAAATATACTTACAGCAAAAAATATTGAGGATCTTGCCCAGCGAAATGTGGCAGGTGCTTATATAGAATTGTTAGGCACGGAGGATACGGAGCAGCCGGAGGAGATTTTCACTGTTGAGCAAAAAATCCATCTGACTAGCGAAATAAAGGACATCACCAAAAACCTGTATTCCTCCAAGGGAAATATTTTTGCAAGCGTTAAGGCGTTTGATAAAATTGCCGACTATATGGCAAGCGTGATACTTGAAAATAAGGATTGTATGCTAAACCTAGTGGAGATAAAAAACTACGATGACTACGCCTATGTTCACAGTATGCAGGTGGGAATTACCGCAACTATAATAGGTAAAAAAATGGAGCTGTCCGAGACAAACCTTAAAAGTCTTGCCTTGGCAGGTATGCTTCATGACGTGGGCAAGCTGAAAATATCAAAGGAGATACTGGACAAGCCGTCACGGCTGACGGAGGAAGAATTCGTCAAGATGAAAAAGCACCCTGCCTTTGCTTACCAAAAGCTTTCCCAGTGTCCGGGCATCTCCAATGTAGTGCTGGACGCCGTCGCCTGCCATCACGAAAAATATGACGGCAGCGGATATCCATACAGCTTGGCAGGGGAGGACATTCCGGTTTTTGCCAGAATTATCTCCATTGCAGATGTGTATGATGCCCTCACTAGCCCCAGAACTTATCGTGGAGCGTGGGAGCCCCACGAGGCGGTAAACTACATGATGAGCCGTGCCGGTACACAGTTTGACACGGAAATTTTAAGCACATTTTTATCCTGTATTGCCGCCTACCCCATCGGAGTTGTGGTGGAGCTGGATCAGGGCGATGTGGGTGTCGTGGTTGCGGCAAATGCCGGTTTCCCCTTAAACCCAGTTGTAAAGCTGCTCTCTCCCATTGAAAAATATGGGCAGACTATCGACCTTGCCAACGACCGTGATGCCTTGACTCGCAGCATTATAAGCACCATTAAGGATGCGGATATGATTGCGGAAATTTTCAATAACAGCGCCCGTGTCGGTCAATTGCCAGCTGACAGCGCAAGCGTTGGTCAATTGCCAGCTGACAATGCAAGTGTGGGGTAGACAAGTCAGTTGATGACGTGAGGGTCGAGTAAATAACTAGTAAAAATCAGCAAAAAAAATAGCAGCTACCTTTAAAGTGCTCCAAAAATTCCAAGCTTTTTTTTGGGGGGGAAGTCACTTTTATCAAGGTAGCTGCCTTTTTTATCGGTATATTTTACCCATGTTTTTTAGTTAAAATATAGTTGCCGCAAAGAGAGATTAAAATTCCCCCTGCTAGATTGCCCACTGTGTTTTGCAACAAAAGTCCAAGATTAGCAAGGCTGTAGTCACCGGACAAATGTATCAGCGTCATGTTGGCTACACAGTGCTCTGCCCCAATAAGGATAAAGAATATGACGGAGAGTATCGTCACATACAGCTTGGTAACTTCACCCACGGAAAGCCGCTGTATCCACACCGCTATGCCGATAAATACTCCGCACAGCACCCCCATAATAAATAAGGACAGCGCCCCTTGACTCGTCTTTAGCGCCAAAGAGGCGGTGACCTTTTCCGATATATTTTTATAGGTATGCACATATCGGTAGCAAAAGCCCACGGCTAGTGTCCCAACTAAATTCCCAAAAAATACAATTACAGAGGTTTTCACCCTGTTGCCTATAACCGTTATCTTGCCAAAAACCCCTGTGATTAAATCCAATTTAAAGGCTATTATATTAACAAGGCCAAAGGCGAACAGAAAGCTGCCATAGTATTTATTGTCGCACAAAAGGTTTACTACCACCGCAAAAGCCACAAGCGCCCCCGCCATAACGGAGGAAATAAACATCTCTAAATCTTTTTTTTCCATAATTTTTCTACCCTGTCCTATAAGTTAATGTTAAATGTTTTTATTTTATGGCTGTTTTATGGCGCAACTCTGTCGTTTATAAGGGCAAAACGCAGATGGTCCTCCCACTTGCCGCACACCTCCAGACACTGCTTGGAGATGCCCTCGGGCATAAAGCCTGCCTTTTCCATAATGCGGATGCTCTTTTCGTTTTTTGGCATAATCAGCGTCTCAATTCGGTGCAGCTCCAGCACATTGAACACAAAGTCAATGACCTCTAACACCGCCTCGGTAGCAAAGCCCTGACCCTGCTTATCGCTGTCGATTTTGTAGGAGAGATAGCCGCTTTTAACGCTGCCAAAGATAATCCCCGAGACGCAAACCGTCCCGATAACCTCCTTGCCCCCCTTTTCGTACAGCCAAAAACGGAAGGATTCGCACCTATCCGCCTCTTTTTTTTCCATGCTGAGGAATTTTCGCTGCCCGCTGACGGTGTAATATCCATCGGGTCTTGACGGCTCGGTTTCGGCAAGCGCCCCAATATTTTTAATATTAAAAGCGCTCACTGCCTTGGCAAGATTTCTGTTGCTGAGGACAAGATACATTCTTTCGGTAAGTAATTTGTACAAAATATCACCTCTAACTATTGCAAAAAAAATATAATAGTATAATATATAATTAAGATAAAGTGCCCAATTAGCCCATGGGAAATTGTCCAAAATGGATAATTGCTTACTCTATAATTCTATATTATACAGGATTTTAAAATGAAAACAACAAGAAATTTAATTAATATTATTATTGCAGTGATATTTATTTGGAATATCACTGCAATGGGAGTTTACGCCATTGAACAGCCGGAGGTTTTGCCCGACGCTGCGCCAACGGCTGCCACCGCACAGGCTACTCAGCCCCCCACCGCTGTCGTTTCTGAGGAAGCTGCCACTAAATCGGCTGACCCTAACTCTACCCTGCAAGCTGTCCCTTCGCCCGACAGTGCCCCGCCGTCTGCCGCCGAGCCTACCCCTCAGCCCTCCCCCAGCCCTCGGCGAATGTATGCGGAATACCTTGGCATGACACAAATTTTCCCCGATGAAACGCCCAAGCCCACGCCTACTCCAAAGCCTACCCCCACACCGGAGCCAACGCCTGAGGTGGACGAGAAGGGCAACCCCGTACCCACCCCCGAGCTGGACGAAAAGGGCAATCCTATACCTACCCCACCCCCACCGCCCGCAAAAGCGTCCCCAAGCTGCACTCTATGCCATCGGTGCAATATGCTGTTTGGGATTTGCATATACATATGGCTTGGCGGTGCAATTGGTCTGCTATTATTAATTGCCGTACTGCTCATCTTACTTTTGCGAGGGGATTTAACAAAAGCACCCAACCCCAACAAGAAAAAGTTTAAACTTAAATTGCCTAAAATAAATCTGCCCCATATAGCACTGCCCAACATAAATTTGCCTAAAATAGGCAAAAAAGACGAGATGAAAATTATTAAAACCAAGGTTAAGCGTTCCAACCAAGCGACGTCTCGGCTAAAGTTTGGCAGAAAGGGCAATCATGCCCCTATTCACACAAACCCTGCGGCTGCAACAAGGGGAAACGCTGACCGGAATTTTAGCGGTGAGCACCCACGCACCTCCGGCTCCATAGACCCAAAAGCTGCCGTTGACCTTACCTATACCGCCGGAAATATAAAGGAACCCTCCTTTACCGATAGCGAGTAAAGGCGAGTGCCTTGTAACAATAACCACATAAAAAGATAACGCTTTAAAATGATTTAGCGTTATCTTTTTTCTTTTACTCTTGTAAAAAAATGAGTTTTGAGTTATCATATAATAACATAGCTATGCAAACTATGAAATATGCTGTTGTGCATCTGCCAATAGTGTGCTGTATGGCTGAAAAATTTGCTTTAGCAAGCATATCTTATAAGGTATACTTAAATATATTGATTTCGGGGGAATTAGAATGTTCGCACTTAAAACACGTGCAGAGCGTGTACGGAAACTGTTGGCGCTTACAAAAACAGACGCTTGTGTTGTAAAAAGCATAGAAAATCGGAAATATTTGACGGGGCTTACCACCACCGAGGGCATGGTAATAGTCACAAAGGCAGGCAACTGCTATGTGCTAGTGGACGAGCGGTATGAGGAGATTGCCACAAGACAATTGGCTCCACAAGGCTTTATCATCAAGGTTATCCTAACGCCTTTAAATTACGTGGACTTTATGAATGATATAGTGCAGTCGGACAAGATAAAGTCAATGCTCCTAGAGAGCAGCGGCATAAGCCACGAGGACTATCTTGAGTTTGAGACTGCCATGTATGCAAAGGTCATGCCCCTTAAAACCCAGCTTTACAAAATTCGCACCAGCAAAGACTTGGAGGAGGTTGAGAACATCAAAACCGCTCAAAGGATAAATGAAAAAACCTTTGACGAAATTTTGGAGTTTATAAAGCCCGGCATGACGGAGCGTCAAATTCAGGCAAAATTAGTGCAGAGCCTGCTTGAAAACGGCTCTGACCTTGATAAGTTTCACATCTGCTGTGTGTCGGGAGCAAATTCCAGCTTAATCCATGGGCAGGCAAGCGAGAAGGTTATAACCAATGGGGAATGTCTCCTGTTGGACTTTGGGGCGATTTACGGTGGGTATAAAAGCTATCTTACCCGAACCATCTCCATCGGCAAGCCCTCATCGGAATTTGCAAAGGCGTATGAGGTGGTAAAAAACGCCAGTCTTATCGGTGTAAAATACATTCATAATGGCAATAGCTGTAAAAATGCCGACACGGAGGTGCGCAGCTATATTGAGCAGATGGGATACGGCGGAAACTTTCGCCATTCCTCCGGCCATGGAGTGGGGCTTGATTTTATCGAGGCACCTGTCATCGCCCAGCGTTCAACGGAAACCTTGCAGGTGGGCAATGTGGTGACTTTAGAGCCGGGCATCTATATCAAGGGGCAGTTTGGAATAAGAATTTGCGATTTGCTGTACATCGGGGACAGCGGAACGGAAAATTTGACCCGTGCACCGAAAGATTTAATAATAATTTAGCAGCGGAAGTGGGTAACTATGCTTACGGAAAAACTATATGAAAACCAGAAATTTTTGGAGCTAGAGTACGAGGAGGGGACGCTAAAGCTCGTCACCTTCAAGGGCTGCGACTTTCGTGCCTGCACCTTTACCGGCGCCATAGTTCAGGGGTGTATCTTTGAAAAATGCGTCTTTTCCGGCTGTAAATTTAACGGTGCCGAGTTTGAAAACTGCGCATTTTTAAACTGCAAATGCAAATTTTGCGATATGTTTACCACCAGCTTTGTCAGCGGAAAGATGACGGGCACAGTGTTTAGCGACTGTGAGTTTAGCACCGTCACCATAGCCCAAGGCAACTGGAGCTACACAGGCTTGCAGCACTGCGATTTTTCCGGAAAATGTCTTGAGAATATAAACTTTCAATGCGCTGATCTGCGCTTTGCCAACTTCTCCAAGGCACGAGTGACGGGCTGTGATTTCACCGATTGTATGTTGTCAAACGCCTCCTTTCGCAATGCGGATATCCGTGATAACATTTTCAATAATATGGATTTGCAAACCACCGATATCAAGGGCGCCAAGATAGACATTGGGCTTGCTGCCACCATAGCCAGTATGCTTGGGGCAAAATGCTTTTACTAGCTTTTCAGCGATACCCCAATATTTAAAATAAAATAATAACAGCCCACAGCTATAAAAAGATTGTACCGACCACCCAAGGTTAGCCCTAAAAACTAACTTTGAGTGGTCGGTATTTTTTTTAAATATCTGCCTAAAAGGATAATTTCACCACAGCTATTTTTTGTCTTTTCTTACGCTGGCGCCAAAGTTTACAGGTCTTGCCAAGAAAGCACTTTTTACCTGTCCTCTAAAATATGTTACCGCTGCCTCCGCTTTTTTCTCATCATCAAATAGCCCAAAAACCGCCGAGCCGCTGCCCGTCATAAGGCTGCCCAGTGCGCCTAGCTCTAAAAGTTTTTCCTTTATTGGCTGAGTGTCGGGGCTGCCCGCCGCTTTTTCCAAGTCATTTGCCATATATTTTGCAATGTCGGTAAGCTTTTTGTGCTTTATAGCGCCCATTAAGCTGTCCGTATCCACCTTTACTTTTTCGCCTAGGGTGTCATAAGCTGCAAAGGCTTGGGGGGTGGAAACGCCCTTAGCTGGCATACAGATTACAAAATAGCAGGGCGGCATAGGGGGAGCTGGCAGTATTATCTCGCCTGTGCCCTTAACACGCTTAGTGCCTCCACGGAGCATAAAGGGCACATCGCTGCCGGTGACAATTCCTATTTCGCACATCTGTTCCATAGTCAGCTTTGTTCCATACATATGGTCAAGCCCCACAATAACTCCGGCGGCATCGGCGCTGCCCCCTGCCATGCCTGCCTTTATGGGCACTGCTTTTCTCACATGGATATGCACCCCACCTTTGAGCTTGGTGTACTCGAAGAAATTCATCGCCGCCTTTACCGCAGTGTTTTTTTCATCGGTGGGGATAAACTTGGCGTTGCTGGTTATGGAAATTGTGTCCTGCTGAACTAGGGTAAGCCGCTCAAATACAGAGACGGACTGCATAACCATATCCAAAAGATGATATCCTTTACTGTCAACTCCCACAACATCAAGGCTTAAATTAAGCTTTGCCGGGGCAATTACATTAACTTCTTTCATTATATATCTCCCATTATAATAAATTAAAATGGCTCAAAGCCCTAAAAACGCCATAAGGCGGTACTGATTTAATTTTAATCATAGCATAAACCGTTGCTTTTTTCAATTGACAAACAGGTAATAAAATTATACTA
>JAVWUR010000001.1:43103-62657 GCA_036667055.1 Oscillospiraceae bacterium | reverse complement strand
TACGTGCTTACACAGGCAAAAAAAATAGGTCTTGAGGTGATATTCTTCGGCTGTGACGGTCTGGACGGAATACTGGAAAAAATCGGTGCAGACAACATGGCAGCAACAGAGGGCGTAATGCTTTTAACCCCATTTGCGGCGGATGCCAAGGATGAAAAAACAGCAGCGTTTGTAGCGGCATACAAGACAGATTATAAGAGCACACCAGACCAGTTTGCGGCGGACGGCTACGATGCGGTTTATGCAATAGCGGAAGCTTTCAAAGCATCAGGAGTTACGGACTTAAAGGACAAAGAATTTAATGCCAAGATGATAGCTGCTATGCTGAAAATCACAGTTGAGGGTACAACAGGCAAGATGACTTGGTCAAAGGACGGCGAGCCTGCCAAGAGTGCAACGGCAGTTAAAATTGTAAATGGCGGATATGTTGCGTACTAATTAAAATAAAAAGGGCGTGGGGCGTTAATTTTTACAGCCCCACCGCCCACAAGTAGAAACGATAGAGGTGTATTATGGGGTTCATTTCAAACTTAATCAGCGGGCTTAGTCTAGGCAGTATATACGCCTTGATAGCCCTTGGTTATACAATGGTTTATGGCATTGCAAAGATGCTCAACTTTGCCCACGGAGACTTGATAATGGTCGGCGCTTTTTCCGCCATTGTATTCATTTCAAGTTTTGGACTACCCGTATGGATAAGCGTTGTTCTAAGCGTGGTGTGCTGCGTGGTGTTCGGTGTGCTGATTGAAAAAATTGCCTACAAGCCCCTGCGCAAGGCGCCCCCTTTATCGGTGCTTATAACAGCTATCGGCGTGAGCTATTTTCTCCAAAGCTTGGCGCTGATAATTTTCGGCTCCAACCAGCGCAGTTTCCCAAATATCATAACTGCAAAGGCGATGCAGATAGGCAAGCTTACCATCAAGGGTGAGTCGATAGTCACGCTTATAGCAACCTTTGTAATAATGATGGGGCTGACACTTTTTATAAACAAAACAAAGATGGGCAAGGCTATGCGTGCGGTTTCCGAGGATAAAGAGGCAGCGGAGCTAATGGGAATAAGCGTAAACAAAACTATCACCACGACCTTTGCTATAGGCTCTGCCTTGGCGGCGGTCGCCGGAGTTTTCTTTGGCAGTACCTATGGGTTTGTAGGCCCTTATTCCGGTTCAATGCCGGGGATAAAAGCCTTTGTTGCGGCGGTTTTTGGCGGCATAGGCTCTATACCGGGGGCGATGGTAGGTGGGCTGCTTTTGGGGGTTATTGAAAATCTTTCCAAGGCGTATATCTCCACCGAGCTGTCCGATGCCATTGTTTTTGCGGTGCTCATAGTGGTGTTACTGGTAAAGCCCACAGGACTTTTGGGCAAAAAAACCAACGAAAAGGTTTAGGTGAAAAGTTATGAAGATAAAAAAGGAAACGATAAATGATACCATAACCTTTGCCATAATTTTTATAGCCTTTGGAGTGGTGGAGGTTATGCTTATGACGGGCAGTGCCTCACGGCATATGCAGTCTATGCTGGTGCCCATATGTATAAATATAATTTTGGCGGTGTCCCTAAATTTGGTAATAGGCTTTTTGGGGGAGCTTTCACTGGGTCATGCAGGCTTTATGTCGGTGGGGGCGTATGCAGGATGTCTGTTCTCCATCTGGGCACAGGACATTATACCCACCTTTGTGCGTTTTCCCCTTGCAATGCTGGTGGGGGGCTTTTTTGCCGGTGTTGCAGGGCTGATTATCGGAATACCTGTGTTGCGGCTAAACGGCGACTATCTCGCCATCGTCACCCTTGCTTTTGGAGAAATTATCCGCAGTATCGTCATAAATCTTGGCTTTACCGGCGGTGCTTCGGGGCTTAAAAACACCCCCCAAGATGCCGGCTTTATATCCAGCGTGGCAGTGGTTGTAATCACGGTGATGTTTGTTATGAACCTCACAAACTCAAAGCATGGTCGGGCAATAATGTCTCTGCGTGACAATAAAATTGCGGCGGAGGCGTGCGGGATAAGCATAAACTATTACAAGCTCCTTGCCTTTATTGCGGCGGCGTTCTTTGCAGGGGTTGCCGGAGTTATATACGGGCACAACTTCTCCATTTTAAGCGCCGGAGATTTTGACTATAACAAATCTATAGAGATTTTAGTTATCGTTGTGCTAGGGGGCATGGGTAACATTAGAGGCGGCGTTATTGCGGCAACTATCATAACAGTTTTGCCGGAAGCACTGCGCTTTTTAAACGATTACCGAATGTTGATATATGCGGTGGTGCTCATTGCTATTATGCTGCTCAACACCAACGAAAAGTTTATCACATTTAAAAACCAATACACCTTTAATAATATCTACAAGGCGGTAAAAATAAAGCTGGAAATGCGAAAGGAGAGAAAGTAATGGCAGAAAGAAGAATGGTACCCGTTCCAAGCAATGCTATAATGCCATTAAAGGACGTGACAAAACCTCCCGTTCTCCAAACCCATCAGCTGGGAATAGATTTTGGTGGGTTGACGGCGGTTAACAATTTCTCTATCGCAGTGGGCAGAACGGAAATATGCGGCTTGATTGGGCCAAACGGAGCGGGCAAAACCACAATATTCAACCTTTTAACCAATGTTTATTCCCCTACCCGTGGTTCAATTTTACTGGACGGATACAACACCTCGGGGAAATCTGCGGCGCAGGTTAACAAGATGGGAATAGCCCGAACCTTTCAAAATATACGGCTTTTTTCCAATATGTCGGTTATAGATAATGTGAAAATCGGGCTGCACAACAGCGTGAAAACCAACCTGTTCTCCTCGGTTACACATGGGTTTGGATATTCTAAGGCGGAAAAAATCGCCAACGAAAAGGCTATGGAGCTACTGGAATTTTTCGGGATGGGTCACATGGCAAGCTACCAAGCAGGCAGTCTGCCATACGGCGCACAAAGACGTCTTGAAATTGTACGTGCCCTTGCTACAAAGCCGGGTATACTGTTGCTGGACGAGCCAGCGGCAGGGATGAACCCATCGGAAACTGCGGAGCTTATGGAAAATATAACTAAGATACGAGATGAATTTGAAATTGCCATCATGCTTATTGAACATGATATGAATTTGGTTATGGGAATATGCGAGGGCATAGCAGTGGTGGACTACGGTCAGATTATAGCCAAGGGCACACCGGCGGAAATTAAGGCAAATCCGGCGGTTATCGAGGCTTATCTTGGGAAAAAGGCGGATAAAAAATGTTAAAAGTAAATGATATAAACGTGTATTATGGCAAAATCCACGCCGTTAAAGATGTATCCTTTGAGGTGAACGAGGGGGAGATTGTCTCGCTAATTGGCGCTAACGGAGCGGGAAAATCCACAATATTAAAGACGATATCCGGACTTTTGCGCTCTAAAACAGGGGAGATATCCTTTGTGGGGGAGGACATAAGCAAGATAGAGCCGCACAACCTTGTGGGAAAGGGACTGGCGCACGTCCCCGAGGGCAGACGGATATTTTTGCAGATGTCGGTGCTGGAAAACCTAGAGCTAGGAGCATATATCAAGGACAAGGTGAGCGAAAAGGACATAGAGGATGTGTTCAATCGTTTTCCACGGCTGAGGGAGAGAAAAGACCAGATTGCAGGTACACTCTCCGGCGGTGAACAGCAGATGCTCGCCATAGGCAGAGCACTTATGAGCCATCCAAAGCTGCTTATATTAGACGAGCCGTCCATGGGCTTAGCACCTATCTTGGTGGGGCAGATTTTTGACATTATACGAGAGCTACACAAGGCAGGCACTACCATTTTACTGGTGGAGCAAAATGCGGAGATGGCGTTGCAGGTAGCGGACAGAGCTTATGTACTGGAGTCGGGGAGGATAGTCTTGACGGGTACAGGGGAGGAGCTAACCGAGAGCGACAGAATAAAAAAAGCTTATCTAGGCGGATAAATCATAAAAAAATAAGCGCCCTCTTGGCACATACAAGTGCGAGAGGACGCTGTTTTTTTTAAGTTATATAGGCTGGAGGATGCGCTAAAATTACATAATTCAGCACGAGAGCGGACGGCAAATCACACGGGGAATTTTGCAACAGTTAAGGGAAAAAAGTAGTACGAGCCATGGCATATTCCACCGCCAAAAGACAAATGTTACTTTTCACCGCTTTTTTCACCGATAAGATGGGGGAAATACTCATGTATTGGCTTTGCCAGCTTGACACTGACAAATAAGAATATAGCCGCTAAAACAATGCAGTTCGCTTGGGTGGCGGTGGACATGGTAAGCCCAAAAAGAGAAAAAGTACACGCCACAAGCCGGTCTACAGGCTTTTGCAAGCCGCAGATTAAAAGAGTTTCTCTGCCAACTGTTTGAAGTGATTTTACATTGCGCAGTGCAATGGATGCCATGGCAGTGAGGAAAATCCCGTTAAAAGCATAAAAGCAGCCCAGCAGCACTAAAACCATATAGGACTGAGGTATGCCTAAACGGTCGATAAAATATGTCAGACCAAATTGATATTGAAAATAGGCAAGTGTGATGGAGAGAATGGAGAGCAGAGCCACCCAAGGCTTTTTAAAGAACAGAGAGGTGTCATTGGCAAGCTTGCTAAGGCTGGCGGAAAAAGCATCGCCGGCGGCATAATATATGAGGAACCTCACGGCATTGTCCACCCCCCAAGGCAGAACATTTCCCTCGGAAAACAAACGAAAGGTAAAGGAGATGGCAACACAGACCAAAAGCCTTGTCCACCGCCCTTTAACTGCCTTTGCTACAAGATAATAAAATATGCTCATAAAAAACAGACAGGGGAAAAACCATAGGGTCGCAGCAAAGGAGCGCACCCGATTGCCATATAAAAGCTGACGCAGATAGAACACAACAGATTTTACATCTGCCGGATTATCCGTTAAAAATATGGTAGCGATATTTAAAAGCCCAAAGGAAAGGTATGGCAGTATTAATCTTTTTGCCTTTATCACCAAAAATTCCTTAAAAGGTTTGTTTAAACCGCTGGCACAGGTAAGTCCACTGGCAAAGAAAAAGCAGTGCACCATAAAGGAGAAAACAAAGGGCTGTAGGTTGCCCGCACCACCAAGGTGAGCGAAAATTATAAAGAAAATGGACAGAGCCTTGAACACGTCAAGCCATCCATAACGAATTTTTTGAGTACTGTTATCAGACAATAAAATACCTCCTTGGACTTTGCCCCAATGGAGCAATGATGGTAGTGTCGTTAAATACTATTACACTGTATTTTATCACAGACAAGTGTTTAAATCAAATAATAAAAGACGTAAATTTTGTTAAAATACGTCTTTTATATATGTATAATATTATATTGTAGCGGCTGTCACTACAATTTCCACTAAGAACGCAGGGGAGGCAAGGGTTGCCTGTGCACACATCCTTGCCGGTTCATTATCCTCACTTACCCAAGAATCCCAAACACAGTTCATTTCTTTGAACATTGTGATGTCCTTTAGGTAAACGGTAGCTGAGAGAATATGATTTTTATCGCTTGCGTATTTTGAGAGCAGAGTTTCGATTTTTTCAAGAACTTCTGAGGTTTGCTGTTTTATGTCGCCGCAGGGGTTGGAGCAAAGCTGACCGGCGAGATACAAAACCCCGTTATGTTCCACCACATTGGAAAATCGTCCATTGCCTTCAAATCGTCTGATAGCCATGGCAAAAAACCTCCGGAATATTTAATTAGTAAAGATCCAAATCATTCTTATGGTTTTCAAAGGTGATGTACTCGTCCTTTGAGTGCTCGAGAACCAAGCTGGCGATTGCGCCAAACGCCAAAAATGCGAGGGCAAATTTAGCAAGCAGTTTTAATAATTTCATAGATAACCTCCTTAAAATATATTTAATAATTTAAAACGACAAATTCCTGCATAAAATCAGAGCGTTTGTTTTTGTCGTTTATATTGTCTGGGAAAAGGCTGGCATAATCGCCGCTAGGGAGAAATAGCTTGTACATATTTAGCGCCAATATACTTTTTTCGCCTAGGTGAGCACCAAAATTTTCAGCTAAAAAATCCTTTGACAGGGTTATTTCGCCGCACCAATAGTACCCTTGCTGGTCATTTGCCTTGTGGGAGGAAAAAGCTATACTGTCAGCAGCAAGACCTTCACATTTTATTGGCAGAGCAGAGCTATTGCAAGGCTCGGTGATTTTTTCAAGACATTCAATTCCGTCTATGCCAAAGGTAAGATTAAGATAGCCGCTTTGGTGTTCGGGGTTTGGGTTTAAGGATAAAACCAAATCCTGCTTGCCTGCCGCTGTGCTGTCAAAGCAATAGGTACACAGCTTGAGTGAGCCGGCTTCAACATATTGTCTCAAATAGCAAAAAACCATATGCTCCTCAAGGTCGGTGTAGTAGTTTGTAAGCTTAAAAGCGCTTTGGGCGTCCCATTCTATCCTGCCCTGGGAGGAATATATAATTCTACGCAATTCAAAAACCTGCCTTAATTATGTTGATAAGAATATTTTTTATATTTTTATACTTTAAGTATACCATATAAAACTAATTTTAATATAGATAAACAAATATTTTACAAAAATTTAACAGCTTATTTGATGTTAAAAAAATAACTATACATAAATATGCCAAAAAACTATTAAAAGCCTTGAACTTTATTAATAGAAATGTTACAATTGAACATTGAAAAACCGACTTTTCACAAGGGGAAGTCTTGAATGGAGGATTATATAAGTGGCAGTATTTAAAAAACTGGTTCGCAGTGCAAATGGAGCTCACGTTCCGCACAATAAAAACACAGAGAACCTAGAAACTGTAAAAATGCCCGTTCCCGCTAGAGTCTGCATCTCTATGTCACAGCATATCGGCGCACCCGCCAAGGCTGTTGTCAAAAAAGGTGACGAGGTTAAGGTAGGCACAATTATCGGCGAGGCAAGCGGATTTATTTCGGCTTGTGTACACTCATCGGTATCCGGCAAGGTATTCGCCGTGGACGAAACATTGTTTCCAAACGGACAAAAAGTTCAAGTTGTTGTCATCGACACAGACGGTGAGCAAACCGTTTGCGAGGATGTCAAGGCACCTATCGTAACAGACCACGCAAGCTTTGTAGAAGCTATCAAGGTATCAGGTCTTGTAGGTCTTGGTGGGGCAGGCTTCCCAACATCCGTGAAATTGGCACCAAAAAATCTCAGCGAGGTTGACACACTTGTGATTAACGCCGCCGAGTGCGAGCCTTACATCACCGCTGATTATCGTGAGATGATGGAGACGGCTGACGATGTTATTGAGGGTGCAAAGCAGGTAAAAGGCTATCTAAACCTTTCAAAGGTCATCATCGGCATTGAAAAGAATAAACCATTGGCAATTGCTAAAATGAAGGAGCTGTGCCAAGGTCTTGAGGGCTTTACCGTGGCGGAATTGCCAAGCGTCTACCCACAGGGAGCTGAAAAGGTTCTCATTGAGCAGACCACAGGCAAGGAAGTGCCAAAGGGCGAGTTGCCAAGTGCTGTGGGCGTTATCGTGATGAACGTTGCGTCGGTAGGCTTTGTGGCAAGATACTTAAAAACCGGTATGCCTTTGGTGACAAAGCGCTTGACCGTTGACGGCGATGCCATCACAACCCCTAAAAACGTCGAGGTTGTAATCGGCACACAGATTAAAGATGTTGTTGAATTTTGCGGCGGCTACAGCCAAGAGCCGGGCAAAATATTGATGGGTGGGCCTATGATGGGCACGGCTGTCGTAAATGACGAATTGCCAATCATCAAGCAAAATAATGCTATCCTTTGCTTTGGCAAGGCGATGGCAACACCGGCACCAACAAGCCCATGTATCCGTTGCGGCAGATGTATTTCCGCTTGCCCTATGGGTCTTGCTCCTGTTGAAATTGCGCTGGCACTGTCCACTAAAGACACAGAAACAATAGGCGAATTGATGGCTGATTTGTGTATGGAATGTGGTTGCTGTTCCTTTGTTTGTCCGGCTAAACGTCCGGTGGCACAGACAATGCGTGAAGCAAAAGATTTTTTAAGAAAGGCGGCTAAATAATTATGAAATTAATAGTATCATCTTCACCGCACATTACCGGTAAAGATTCCAGCCGCTCTATAATGCTGAATGTTATAATTGCTTTGCTGCCGGCTTTGGCGGCATCCGCAGTTGTATTTGGACCTAGAGCTATAATGCTGACAGTGGTTACCGCTGCCGCTTGTGTAGCTTTTGAATATCTGTATGAAAGGGTTATGAAGCAGCCCTGCACAATAGGGGATTTATCCGCTGTTGTAACAGGTATGCTCCTTGCCTTCAACCTGCCCTCAACCTTCCCATTCTGGATGGCAATTGTGGGTGCATTCTTTGCAATCGTTGTTGTAAAGCAACTTTTTGGCGGCATCGGCTTCAACTTTGTAAACCCTGCAATCGCTGGTAGAATTATACTTGCCACCTCCTTTACAGGGGCTATGACAAAGTTTGTTTTCCCAACTAGCTTTTCCGGCGCTGACGCACTTGCAACAGCAACACCTCTTGCGGCAAACGCAGCGGGGGCTTTTGCACAGGGCGGCGCACCCTACCTTGATATGTTCCTCGGAACAACAGGCGGCGTTTTGGGCGAGACAAGTGCTGTGGCTTTACTAATCGGATTTATCTATCTTGTTGTCACCAAGACAATCAGCCCTGTTGTACCTGTTACATACATTGCAACGGTAGCTGTTTTTGCAGCACTTTTGGGACAAGACCCTCTTGTACACGTTTTGGGCGGCGGTTTGATGCTGGGTGCTATTTTTATGGCAACCGACTATGTTACAAGCCCATACACCGCAAAGGGCAAGCTTATATTTGGTGTAGGCCTTGGTGTTATCACAGTTATGATTAGGGTTTTCGGCTCCATGACAGAGGGCGTTTCCTACGCCATACTGCTTATGAACCTGCTGGTGCCTTACATCAATAGAGCATCGAGACAGAAACCATTGGGAGGAAAGAAATAATGAATAAATCTAACTCCGTATGGAATGACATATTAAAACCAGTAGTGGTTTTGACGGTTATATGTATTGTGGTATCTGCCGCTTTGGCAGCCACTAACAGTGTTACCTTGCCAATCATCACAGCAAATGCCGCAAAGGCAGCGGACGAGGCGAGAATTGAATTGCTGCCAGAAGCTACCGAGGGCTTTGAAAAGGTTGATGTTGAGATGGAAAACATAGTTGAAATGTACAAGGCAAAAAATGATGTAGGCTATGTTATCACCTCCACAGCAGGCGGCTACGGCGGCCCTATCAAATTCATGGTAGCCTATGACAAGGACGGCAAGATTGTAAACTTAAAGGTACTTGAATGTACTGAAACTCCTGGTCTTGGTATGAAGATTACCGAGAGAGCCTTCCTTGACCAATTTATCGGCAAGGACAAGGAGCTGGCAAAGGCTGACGTGGATATGATAACCGGTGTTACCATCTCCTCCTCTGCAACACTTGACGGACTTAACACAGCACTTAAAGCTTTTAATGAAAAGGCAAAGGGTATCGTTGTGGTAGAGCTTACCTTTGAGGAAAGACTCAACGAATACTTTGGCAATATGGTTGCCACAACAGAATTTACAAACGAGAATGCACTTGAATTTTATAACAGCGACAAGGGTGTTGTGGTTGTGACAGAGGGCAAGGGCAATGGTATTATAGGTGACGAGCACCTGTCGGGCAAAACCTTGAAAACCTATGTTTCCTTTGATGCAGAAGGCAAAATCACAGGGGTTATGTTTGACGATTCAAGCGAGACAAAGGGTCTTGGCACCGTTATAAGCGAGCCAGACTTTGTAGGCAAAATTGTTGGCAAGGCTGCTATAGATGATGTGGATGTCATCTCCGGCACAACCTACTCCTCAAAGGGAGCAATCGAGGCAGTAAATAAGGCAATAGCCGCTTACGGGGCTATAAAATAAGAAAGGAGCGTAGGAAAAAATGAAAAATAAAAACAATAAATTTAAACTTTTGACCAACGGCCTTTTGAAAGAAAACCCGGTTTTAAGGCTGGTTTTGGGCACCTGTCCAACTCTTGCGGTCACAACCCTTGCTTTTAACGGCTTGGGGATGGGGCTTGCGGCTACATTTGTTCTAATCGGTTCAAATGCGGCGATTTCCGCACTTAGAAAGGTTATTCCGGACAAGGTTAGAATTCCGGCATACGTTACAATCATCGCAGGCTTTGTTACAGTGGTACAGATGCTGGTAAAAGCATATCTGCCCGCTTTGAATGATGCCTTGGGTATATTCCTACCACTTATCGTGGTTAACTGTATCATCTTGGGTCGTGCAGAGATGTTTGCCTCCAAAAACAATGTTTTGGATTCAGCCATCGACGGCTTGGGCATGGGTATCGGTTTCACCTTTACACTTGTAATTATGGGCAGTATCAGAGAGCTTTTGGGCGCAGGGACAATATTTGGCTTTGCAGTGACCAAAAATCTTTGGGAGCCTATCGGATTTTTCGCTTCCTCTCCCGGAGGATTTTTCGTATTCGGCTGCTTGATGGCATTGGCGGTTAAGCTGGAGCTTGCACAGGCATCAAAGCTTGGCGACGGCAGCGGCTGCCCCGGCGGCTGTCTTGGCTGTAAGATGGCTTGCCCATCTGCAACAACGGAAAACAAAGATGGAGGTAACGCATAATGGCAATGAGATTAGCTGCTATATTCTTCAGTATGGTACTTGTCAACAACTATGTTCTTGTCAAGTTTCTGGGAATATGTCCTTTCCTAGGAGTTTCCAAAAAATTGGATTCCTCCGTGGGTATGTCCGTTGCTGTAACCTTTGTTATGGTAATGGCAACCTCCGTCACATGGCCTGTCTACACCTACCTGTTGGTGCCAAGACATCTTGAGTACCTTAACACCATCAGCTTTATCATCATAATCGCTGCATTGGTTCAATTGGTAGAGACAATTCTTAAAAAGTTTATCCCCGCACTGCACAAGGCACTGGGAGTTTATCTTCCACTTATCACTACCAACTGTGCAATATTGGGCGTTACAATCTTGAATGTTGAATCGGGTTACACCTTCATCGAGAGTATTGTATGTTCACTGGGTGCAGGTATCGGTTTCTTAATTGCAATGGTTATATTCACAGGTGTTAGAAGCACCCTTGAGTATGCAAAACCACCAAAGTCCTTCGAAGGTTTGCCAATAACTCTTGTCGCAGCATCAATGGTAGCATTATCATTTACAGGCTTCGGCGGAATTATTGAAAGCATCTTCGGAGCTATATAGAGAGGAGTTACAATGGAAATTTTAACAACAGTTCTCATTGTTGCCGTTACCGGTTTTATAGCTGGTGCAGTCTTGGTAATTGCCTCTAAGTTTATGTACGTTTACGAGGACGAGAGAATAGGTCTGGTTTCCGGGTGTCTGCCCGGAGCAAACTGCGGAGCTTGCGGCTATGCCGGCTGTGCAGACTATGCAAAGGCAATCGTTGAAAAGGGTGCAGCCACAAACCTTTGTGTTCCCGGCGGCAAAAATGCTGTAGAGGACGTGAGCAAGGTTATGGGGGTTGAGGCAGTTGCTGCAACACCTAAAAAAGCGGTGGTGGCTTGTCAAGGCTACACCTGCAACACCGGCACAAAGTTTGACTACCAAGGTATCTCCACCTGTGCCGCAGCATCAAAATTGTTTGCTGGCCCATCGGATTGTGCTTATGGCTGTTTGGGCTTTGGCGACTGCGTAAATGTATGTCCTTTTGACGCCATTAAAATTGTTGATGGTGCTGCAAGGGTTATTCAAGAAAAATGTACAGGCTGCGGTGCTTGCGCCAAGGCGTGTCCTAAGCTTATCATCTCCATTATGAATGAGAGCGAAAACCCTGTTGTGCTATGCCACAACGCAGACAAGGGCGCACAGACGAGAAAAGTTTGTTCAACAGGCTGTATCGGCTGTATGAAATGTACCAAGGTTTGTCCTACAGGGGCAATCACGGTGGCAAACAACCTTGCAACTATCGACCAAAGCTTGTGCAGCGGCTGTATGCAGTGCGTAAGCGAGTGTCCGGTAAAGGCAATTGCCTTGCCAAATTGCAGATAATTTAAAATAGTGGCTGCCGACTAATTGGGCGGTAGCCTAAGCAAAATTAAGATTGACTGTTGCAGCTTTGCGGCAGTCAATCTTTTATTGTGCTTGTAAACTGTGTGGTTTTGTGGTTTAATGTAATATGACTTAAAATTGTGAGGTGGGACAATGATTAGTGGGGTACAGCTTTTTGAATACCTTGATGGGGTTATGCCCTTTGATACCCAAGAAAAATGGGACAACAGTGGGCTGCTTGTGGATAGTGGCACACAGCCGACTAACAGGGTGCTAGTCTGCCTTGATGTGACTAAAGCGGCGGTGGAAAGAGCAGTTTCAGAAAGGTGCGGCATTATACTTTCCCATCATCCGGTGATTTTTTCACCTGTAACACAGCTGGAAAGTGACAGCGTGTTGCGAACCATTATAAAAAATAATATAACGGTGATATCCGCACACACAAATTTTGATAGATATGAGTATGGCACCTGCTACAACCTCATGGAGCTTTTGGGCTTTACAGGACAGGTTGAATACTATGGGCTGGGTCTTGGCATGATGCTGCCCGACCAGTGCACTTTACAGGATATTTTGACGAAAATTAAACAAAAAGTAGATACTATGGTGCAATATACAGATGGTAATACAAAAATCCACAAAATTTTCCTAGTGGCAGGTAGCGGCAAGGGGATGGCAAAGGACGTGATGGAAAGCGGTGCCGACTGCCTTATAACAGGGGAGAGCGGCTATCACGATATGTTGGATTTAAAGGAAAAGGGGATATCCACCATCTGTCTGGGACACGATGTGTCGGAAAATATATCGGTGGAGCCGCTGGCAAAGCTGATACAAAAGCATTTTGAAGATATAGAGGTAATTCCGCTTGTTCAAAAATCGATAGCGGAGTTTTGTTAGGAGAAAAGCATGGCATTAGATGCGATAACTATGGCACTGCTGGCAAAGGAGCTGGACGGGAGCTTGCAGGGGGCAAGGGTGGATAAAATTCATCAGCCCTCCAAGGACGAGGCGGTTTTATATCTGCGGAAAAGGGATGGCAACACAAAGCTGCTGATTTCCGCACGGAGCGGCTCGGCAAGAATATGCCTTACCGATGAAAATTTCGAGAATCCACAGACACCCCCCTCCTTTTGTATGCTGCTGCGGAAATATCTTTCCGGCGCACACTTTATAAAAGCTCGGAGTGTGCCGGGGGAGAGAATTATAACATTATCCTTTACTGCCACAAGCGAGATGGGGGACACGGTGAACATTGATGTCGCTATCGAGCTTATGGGCAGGTACACCAACATAGTGGTGATAAATGGTGAGGGTAAGGTGGTGGACGCACTGAAACGTGTGGACGCCGATGCCTCCAACATTCGTCAGCTGTTGCCGGGTGTTATGTATAAATTGCCGCCTAACCGTGACAATCCAACCCTTATGGAGCAGCCTCAAGAGGTGATTGACAGGGCGTTTACCGTGGATGCACCGCTGAATACCGCAATTATGAAAAGCTGTCAAGGCATAGGCCCTGTCATAGCCCGAGAGATTTCTTTTCGTGCCTTGGGGGGCAGAGATGTGTACGCAAACTGCCTTGACGAAATTCAAAAAGCACAGGTCATAACGGTGGTGGGGCAGATGGTGGAGCAATATAATCACCCACGGTACACCACGGTTTTTGATGGCGAGGGCAAGCCTTGCGAGTTCAGCTTTATGCCCTTGACACAGTATGTGGGCTTGGAACAAAGGGAGTATAACAGCCTGAATGACCTGCTTTGCGACTACTACAGCAAAAAAGACCAAGGGGAGCGGCTGCGGCAAAAGGGCAAGGATTTGTACAAGCTCACCCAAAATCTCATCGACCGCACCCAGAGAAAGCAGGCGGCACGGAGGGACGAGCTGGCAGACAGTATAGACAGCGACAGGTATCGGCTGTATGGGGAGCTGCTCACGGCGAACATCTACAAAACTCAAAGAGGAATGAAGAGCGTCACGGTGGAAAATTATTACACCAACGAGGATGTTTCCATTCCGCTGGATGTAAAATTAAACGGCACTCAAAATGCACAGAAATATTATAAGGAATATAAAAAACGCCAGACGGCAATCAAGGTGCTCACCACGCTTATAGCACAGGGGGACATAGAGCTTGAATATCTAAAGACTATAGCATATGGCATTTCCGAGGCGCAGTGCGAGAGTGAGCTTGGGGCGATACGCAGCGAGCTGCAACAGTCGGGATATATAAAAATCGGCAGGCAAAAGGAGAAAAAGCCCAAGCCCCAAGATTTTATACGGTATACCTCCAGTGATGGATTTTTAATATTGGTGGGGAGAAATAATCTGCAAAATGATAAGCTCACAATGAAAACCGCCCGTGGGAGAGATTTGTGGTTTCACGTCAAAAAAGCACCGGGCAGCCATGTTGTGGTGGTGAGCGAGGGGGAGGACATCCCACTTGCTACACAAAACGAGGCGGCGATGATAGCGGTGGTACATTCCAGCCAAAAGGATGCAGGCAAGGTGGCGGTGGACTACACATTTGTGAAAAATATCAAGAAAACCGGAGACTTAAAGCCGGGTATGGTGATATATGACACCAATGAGAGCGCTTATGTGACCCCAGATATGCAAATTATAGCGAAATTGGACAAAAAAGACTGATAAATTCAGCTTTGGCGTAGGATAAACCCAATATATGAGAAAGCTTGCAGCATATTGCACAAAAATGTATCTGCAAGTTTTCACATACTGTATATGTATACAAAGTTGAAAAAACGGCAAAAATAAAGAGAAAACACTTGCAATTGTGTAAGTTTTATAGTATCATAATTAAGCGACTGCAAAGATATGCGTAGATGCGGGAGGTTGCCACAAGTTTTGTGGGTTTTTCCGTTGAGTATGTCCGATCTTTGAACCGGGCGACAAAATATTGAATACAAAGGGTGTATGACCTATAATGGGTCCGCTGACTGTAACTTTGTGACTGAAGCCTTCGGGCTTTTTCCGGAAAAACTGCTGGGCGGTTTACCGGTTTTTATCATGAAGAGGGGCGAAACACCCGGCACAGTGTTCATATATTTGTTTACCGCCGCTAAGAAAACAACAATATTATAAGGAGGCGTTAAAAAATGGCAGTCAAAGAAAGAATAAGGGTAAGACTTAAAAGTTACGACCATCAATTAATTGATGCAGCAGCAGAGAAAATTGTCGAAACAGCAAAGAGAACAGGCTCCAGAGTGTCAGGTCCAATTCCACTACCTACCGACAAGGAGATTATAACAGTTCTTCGTGCAGTTCATAAGTACAAGGATTCTCGTGAGCAGTTTGAAAACCGTACACACAAAAGACTTATCGACATTTTGAAGCCAAGCAACAAAACTGTTGAAGCACTTACAAGCTTGCAGTTACCAGCTGGCGTTGAAATTGAAATCAAGCTCTAATATATAGTAGTATATATAAGAGAACCTCTCAACCGTAAAGTTGGAGTCAAGTTGGCAAGACCAACCAATAACCTAACAGGAGGCATTTAAAGATGCAAAAAGGAATTATCGGCAAGAAAATCGGTATGACACAATTGTTCGATGAGAACGGAATGGTAGTACCAGTTACAATTATCGAGGCAGGCCCTTGTACAGTTGTACAAAAGAAAACAGTTGAGAGCGATGGCTATCAATCTGTACAGCTGGGATACGGCGAAGTTAAACTTCAAAGATTATCAAAACCAGCTAAAGGACATTTCGACAAAGCAGGCGTTGCTCCTAAGAAAACTCTTAGAGAATTCCGCTTTGAAGACATTGAAGGTATCAACGTAGGGGACATTATCAAAGCTGACGCATTTGCAGCAGGTGATAAGGTTGACGCTTGTGGCATTGGCAAAGGTAAAGGCTACGCAGGTACAATTAAGCGTTGGAACAATCACTCATTGAAAGCATCTCACGGTACCGGCCCTGTCGCAAGACACGCAGGTTCAAGTGGTTGCTGCTCATCACCTTCAAGAGTATTTAAAGGCAAGAGATTGCCAGGACACCTTGGTGCTGAAAGAGTTACAGTACAAAATCTTTCAATCGTAAAGATTGATGCAGAAAACAATCTTATAGCTGTTAAAGGCGCTATACCAGGCGCTAAGGGCGGTATTATCGTCCTCACAGACAGCGTTAAGGCTTAAGGGAGGAAAACAAGATGGCAAAATTTGATGTTTTAGACATTAACGGTAAAAAAGTTGACACTGTTGAGCTCTCAGATGCCGTATTCGGAATTAAACCAAACGAAAAAGTTATGCACATGGCAGTTGTAAACTTCCTGGCAAACCAAAGACAGGGCACACAGTCAACATTGACAAGAGCCGAAGTCAGAGGCGGTGGCCGTAAACCTTGGAAGCAAAAAGGTACAGGTCGTGCTCGTCAGGGTTCAATCCGTTCACCACAGTGGACACACGGCGGTATTGCTCTAGGGCCAAAGCCGAGAGACTTCAGCTACTCGCTTAACAGAAAAGTTAAAAAGCTTGCACTTGTTTCAGCATTGTCTGCTAAAGCACAGGCTGGCAAACTAATAATTGTTAACGATTTCGCAATCACAGATTATTCAACAAAAGCGGTAATCAAAATGCTTGAGAATATAAATGTTCAAGGCAAAGCATTGCTCGTACAGGCAGTTGCAGATACTAAAGTTGTTAAGTCGGCCGGCAATATCCCGGGTGTACAAACAACAATTGCAACATCAATGAACACTTACGATACAATCAACGCTAAGACACTTGTAGTAAGCCTTGACGCTGCTAAGAAACTTGAGGAGGTATTCGCATAATGAATAAATTAGCTCAAGATATCGTAATAAAGCCAATCATCACTGAAGAGAGCATGAAGGGCGTAGCCGATAAAAAGTATACATTCCAAGTTGCTAAGAGCGCAGGCAAAATCGAGATAACAAAGGCAGTTGAAGAGCTGTTCGGCGTTAAAGTTGCAAAGGTTAACACCATTTCTGTAAGAGGGCGTTTTCGCCGTCAGGGCAGAACAGGCGGTTACACACCGGCAACTAAGAAGGCTATCGTAACATTGAAAGCCGATTCAAAGGGTATTGAGTTCTTCGAAGGAATGAACTAATAAACCCTCCGCCCCAGCGAAAAATATTTAACATAGCGGGGCGTTTTTAAGTATGGGAGGCAGCAGCTTCTCGCAAAAAGACTCATAAGGAGAGTGAACCTAATATGGCTATTAAAAAGTTTAAACCGACTACTCCGTCTCGTCGTAATATGACCTCAACGGATTTCTCGGCACTTTCAAAGGTTGAACCGGAGAGAAGTCTTCTTGAACCTTTGTCACATAATGCTGGTCGTAACAACACAGGCCGCATAACAGTTCGTCACCGTGGTGGCGGAAACAGAACAAAATACCGTGTTATCGATTTCAAAAGAAATAAGATTGATATGGCAGCTGAAGTTAAGACATTGGAATATGACCCTAACAGAACAGCTTTTATCGCACTTATCGAATATGAAGACGGCACAAAATCATACATCTTGGCTCCCGACGGACTAGCTGTTGGCGACAAGGTTATGAGCGGTACAGGTGCAGATGTTAAGCCGGGCAACGCATTGCCGATATCCTCTATTCCGGTTGGTACTATCATTCACAACGTTGAATTGTATCCCGGCAAGGGCGGTCAGCTTGTTCGTTCAGCAGGCAACTATGCACAATTGATTGCTAAAGAGGGCAACTACGGTCTAGTGCGTTTGCCTTCAGGCGAAACAAGAAACATCCCACTTAACTGCATTGCTACAGTCGGTCAGGTTTCCAACCTAGACCATTCAAATGTAAGCCTTGGTAAGGCAGGCAGAAGACGCCATCTCGGTTGGAGACCAGCCGTTCGTGGTAGCGTTATGAACCCTTGCGATCACCCACACGGTGGTGGTGAAGGTAAATCTCCAGTCGGACGTCCTAGCCCGGTTACTCCTTGGGGTAAACCAACACTTGGATACAAGACAAGAAATAAACATAAAGCGTCTGACAAATTCATTGTTAAACGTCGTAACGGTTAGTAAAGGAGTTAAGATATGGGTAGAAGCGTTAAAAAAGGCCCTTTCATACAACCTGTTCTCCTTAAGAGAGTTAAGGAAATGAACAAGGCCGGTGAAAAAAGAGTCTTAAAGACTTGGAGCCGTTCATCTACAATTTATCCTGATTTTGTAGGTCACACATTTGCTGTGCATGACGGCAGAAAACACGTTCCGGTATACGTAACAGAGGATATGGTTGGTCACAAGCTCGGTGAGTTTGCTCCGACAAGAACATTCCGTGGTCACGCCGGTTCTAAATCATCTAAGTAAAAGGAGAGTAACATTATGGAAGCAAGGGCATATCTAAGAAACGCCCGCATCTCGCCAAGAAAAGTGCAGATTGTTTTGGATTTGATTAGAAACAAACCTACAAACGAAGCAATTGCAATTTTGCAGCACACACCAAAAGCTGCTTGCGAACCTTTACTTAAATTAGTAAAATCAGCTATGGCTAATGCGGAAAATAATCACGGCATGGATAAAAGTAATCTCTGCGTTGCAGAATGTTTTGTAACACCGGGTCCAACCCTTAAAAGAGTTAGACCAAGAGCACAGGGCAGAGCATATCAAATTCTAAAAAGAACAAGTCATATCACCGTTGTTCTCAAAGAAATCGAAGGTTAAGGAGGAAGCTTATGGGACAGAAAGTTAATCCACACGGTCTACGTGTAGGAGTTATAAAAAACTGGGATTCTCGCTGGTTTGTCGGCAAAAAAGAATTTGGCGACACATTGGTAGAAGACTACAAAATCAGAAAAGTTCTCAAAGCTCAGCTTTACGCCGCCGGTGTATCTAAAATTGAGATTGAGAGAGATTCAAAGGTTATCAGAGTAAACATTTTCTGCGCAAAACCGGGTATGGTCATTGGCCGCCAGGGTGTGGAGATTGAAAAACTCAAACTGCAAGTTGCCAAGCTAGTTAAAAAACCAGCCGAGGAAGTGCTTGTAAACATCACAGAGATTAGACAAGCGGATGCAGATGCACAGCTTGTAGCAGAAAATATTGCAGCACAGCTTGAAAAACGTATATCTTTCAGACGTGCTATGAAGCAGTCCATGCAAAGAGCTATGAGACTTGGCTGTAAAGGTATCAAAACCAGCGTTTCCGGACGTCTTGGCGGTGCTGATATCGCAAGAACAGAGCACTACAACGAAGGCACAATTCCACTGCAAACTATCCGTGCAGACATCGACTATGGCTTTGCTGAGGCAAATACAACATATGGCAAGGTTGGCGTTAAGGTTTGGATTTACAGAGGAGAAGTGCTGAAAGGTGCTAAGCCTCGTAAAGAAGGAGGTAAGAATTAATGCTTTTACCAAAAAGAGTTAAATACCGCAGAGTACACAGAGGCCGTATGAAGGGCAAAGCTACTCGTGGTAATACAGTATCACACGGCGAGTACGGTTTGATGGCTATGGAGCCGTCATGGATTACTTCCAATCAAATTGAAGCAGCCCGTATCGCTATGACACGTTACATCAAACGT
>JAVWUR010000001.1:0-43093 GCA_036667055.1 Oscillospiraceae bacterium | reverse complement strand
CGGTCAAGTTTGGATAAAGATATTCCCAGACAAACCGGTAACAGAAAAACCAGCCGAGACCCGCATGGGTTCAGGTAAAGGTTCACCTGAATATTGGGTAGCCGTAGTTAAACCAGGCAGAGTTATGTTCGAAATCGGCGGTGTTACAGAGGACCTTGCTAGAGAAGCTATGCGTCTTGCTATGCACAAGCTGCCAATCAAATGTAAATTTGTCAAGAAGGACGAATTAGGTGGTGAATAGTATGAAAGCAAGTGAACTTCGTAATATGTCAGTCATTGAATTGACACAGAAATTAAAAGAGTTAAAATCGGAGCTTTTCAACCTTCGTTTTCAGCACGCTATCAATCAACTTGAAAACCCAATCAGAATCCAAGAAGTAAGAAAAGACATCGCAAGAGTTAACACAGTTCTCAGCGGTCTTAATAAATAATAAAGGGAGGAATAAATTATGGAACGAGCTTTAAGAAAAACAAGAATTGGTACAGTTGTTTCAGATAAAATGGACAAAACAATTGTTGTTGCTATCGAAGACAAAGTAAAACACCCTTTATATAAGAAAATCGTTAAAAAGACCGTGAAGTTCAAAGCTCACGATGAGAATAACGAATGTGGTATAGGAGACCGTGTTGAAATCATGGAAACCCGCCCACTCTCAAAGGATAAAAATTGGAGACTTGTTAAGATAGTAGAAAAAAGTAAATAAGTTAAATGAAGGAGGAACCGTACTATGGTACAGATGCAAACCTATTTGAAGGTTGCTGACAACACCGGTGCAAAGGAATTAATGTGCATTCGTGTTCTTGGCGGTACACGCAGAAGATATGCAAATATCGGCGATGTAGTTGTAGCTTCTGTTAAAAAGACTACCCCTGGCGGAGTAGTTAAAAAGGGTGATGTTGTAAAAGCTGTTATTGTTCGCTCAAAAACAGGCTTACGCCGTGAAGACGGCTCATACATTCGCTTTGATGAGAATGCAGCAGTTATTATAAAAGAAGATAAAAATCCGAAGGGCACACGTATTTTTGGGCCAGTTGCAAGAGAGCTTCGCGACAAGGGCTACCTTAAAATATTAAGCCTTGCACCGGAATCACTGTAAGGAGAGTTTATAATGAATAAGGTTCATGTTAAAACCGGTGATACCGTTAAAATCATCAGCGGTAAAGACCGTGGTGAAACAGGCAAAGTGCTGGCTGTCAGCCCTAAAGAGGGAAAAGTCATTGTCGAAGGCTTGAACATGGCAAAGAAACACGTTAAGCCAAGAAGACAAGGCGAAACAGGCGGTATAGTAGACGCAGAAGCTGCAATCTACTCTTGCAAAGTTATGCCGGTATGCCCAAAATGTAACAAAGCAACAAGAGTTGCTCATAAAATTGAGGCGGACAAAAAAGTTCGCATCTGCAAACATTGTGGTGCTGCACTGTAAGAAAGGAGAAACTAAATAATGACTAATATACAAGAATTATACGTTAAAGAAGTTGCTCCTGCTCTTATGAAGCAGTTCAACTACAAAAGCGTAATGCAAATACCAAAGCTTCACAAGGTAGTAATCAATGTTGGTTGCTCAGAGGCTAAGGAAAACGCAAAGATTATCGAGTCCGTTGTAAGTGACATCAAGAAAATCACAGGTCAACAGCCGGTAGTTTGTAAAGCAAAGAAATCAGTTGCTAACTTTAAGCTCCGTGAAGGAATGCCAATCGGCGTGAAGGTTACACTGCGTGGCGATAGAATGTACGAATTTGTCGACAGACTTTTCAATGTGGGTCTTCCACGTGTAAGAGACTTCCACGGCATCAACGGCAACTCTTTTGACGGACGCGGCAACTACTCATTTGGCCTCAAAGAGCAGTTGATATTCCCAGAAATCGAATATGACAAAATCGATGCAGTTCGTGGTATGGATATTGCATTCGTAACAACTGCTGAAACAGATGAAGAAGCTAAAGCTTTACTAAAAGCTCTTGGCGCTCCATTTGCAAACTAGGGGGGAATAAAGAATGGCAAAAACATCTATGAAGGTTAAGCAACAAGCAGAACCTAAATTTTCAACAAGAGCATATAGCAGATGTAAAATCTGTGGAAGACCGCATGCTTACCTGAGAAAATATGGCGTTTGCCGTATCTGCTTTAGAGAATTGGCTTACAAAGGTCAAATCCCTGGAGTAAGAAAAGCTAGCTGGTAATCATTTAAATTTTATAAGGAGGCACGAATTATGAATATCACTGACCCAATTGCAGACTTGCTTACTCGCGTTAGAAATGCTAGCACAGCAAAACACGCAACAGTGGACATTCCTGCATCCAACATGAAAAAGGCTATTGCTCAAATTCTTGTTGATGAAGGTTATGTAAAAAGCTACACAGTGAAAGAAGATGACAAACAAGGCGTTATCACTATCACACTAAAATACACAGATAATATGCAGCCTGTAATCACAGGTCTTCGCAGAATATCTAAACCAGGTCTTCGTATATACACCAATAGCGAAGATATGCCAAAGGTTTTAAAGGGAATCGGTACCGCTATCGTTTCCACACCTAAAGGCGTTATGACAGACAAAAAAGCTCGCATAGAAAATGTGGGCGGCGAAGTTCTCGCTTTTGTATGGTAGGGGGTAAATAGTATGTCGAGAATAGGAAGAAAACCCATAGCTATTCCAGCAAGTGTAAAAGTTACAGTTGATGGAAACAATATTACAGTTGTTGGCCCTAAAGGCACACTTCATTCCACTGTGCACCCGCTTTTGAAAGCGACAGTTGAAGGTGATACAGTTTTAGTGAGCCGTCCGGATGATGAAGCAGAATCAAGAGCCCTTCATGGCTTGACAAGAACACTTATCAACAATATGGTGGTTGGTGTTTCAGAAGGCTTTTCAAAGGATCTTGAGGTTATCGGTGTTGGTTACAGAGTTGCAAAGCAGGGCAAAAACCTTGTTATGAACCTCGGTTATTCACACCAAGTGATAATCCCTGAAATTGACGGTATCACAATTGAAGTTCCGGACCCGAACAAAATCAAGGTTGTTGGTATAGACAAACAAAAAGTTGGCCAATTTGCAGCTGAAATTCGCGAGAAACGTCAGCCAGAGCCTTATAAGGGCAAGGGTATTCGTTATGCAGGCGAGTTTGTAATCCGCAAAGAAGGCAAGACCGGTAAAGGTAAATAATTAAAAGGAGTGAGCTAAATTATGGTAAAGACACCAAATAGTAACGTAGCAAGACTAAAAAGACATGCAAGAGTACGTGCTAAAATCAGCGGTACTGCTTCTCGTCCACGTCTCGATGTTTTCCGCTCCTCAAAGCACATCTATGCCCAAATTATTGATGACGTTGCAGGGGTAACACTGGCACAGGCTTCAACAATGGACAAAGATTTCACAAGCTATGGCGGTAACATAGAAGCAGCAAAAGCAGTTGGTAGCGCTGTTGCGAAGGCAGCAATAGCAAAAGGCATTACAACAGTAGTGTTTGACCGTGGCGGCTACATCTATCATGGCCGTGTAAAAGCTTTAGCAGAAGGTGCCCGAGAGGGCGGCTTAGTGCTGTAGGAGGGTACAATGGAAAGAATTGACGCAAGTGTATTAGACCTTCAAGAGAAGGTTGTTGCGGTTAACCGCGTTTCAAAAACCGTAAAGGGCGGTCGTATATTTAAGTTTGCAGCTCTAGTAGTTGTTGGCAATGGCGACGGCATAGTAGGTTACGGCTTAGGCAAAGCATCAGAAGTTCCCGAAGCAATCCGCAAGGGCGTTGAAGATGCAAGAAAAAATCTTATCAGAGTATCTATGAGAGGTACAACAATCCCTCATGAAACCGTTGGTGCTTTTGGCGCAGCAAGAATCCTTATGCGTCCGGCAGCAGAAGGTACAGGAGTTATCGCAGGCGGTGCTGTTCGTGCAGTTATCGAAGCTGCGGGAATCAAAGACATTCGTACAAAATCATTGCGTTCAAGAACACCTAGCAACGTTGTTGCTGCCACAGTTGCAGGTCTTGCATCGGTAAGATCCGCTGAGGAAGTTGCAAAGCTCCGTGGACTTGACGTAAAAGAAGTTTTAGGTAAATAGGAGGTACTTTAAAATGGCTGAAGAAATCAAAAAAGACGAATTAGCAGTTGAAAAAGCACCTGCTAAAAAAGTCACAAAAAAAGCGGCTGCTCCAAAAGCTGAGGGCGAAACAAAGCCAGCAGCAAAAAAAGCACCTGCAAAAAAAGCGGCTGACGGCGAAAAAGCTACAGCTAAAAAAACTGCAAGCAAAGCAGAGGGCGAAACCGATGTAGCAGCAGTTAAAAAAGCTCCGGCTAAAAAAGCTACGGCTAAAAAAGCAGCTCCAGCAGGCGGCATCACCATTAAATTGGTAAAAAGCCTTGTTGGTCGCATCGCTAAGCAAAAGGAATGTGCTGCGGCACTCGGCCTTAAAAAGATTGGTGATGTAACTGTTCAACCAGACAACGCTGCTACAAAGGGCAAGATTGTTAAAATCTCACACCTCGTAGAGGTTACTAAGTAATAACAGGGAGGTGCACAAATTATGATGCTTCATGAATTAAAACCCGCAGAAGGTTCTGCAAAAGCTGCTAAGAGAAAAGGTCGTGGTCACGGCAGCGGTAACGGCAAAACAGCCGGTTACGGTCACAAAGGTCAAAAGGCTCGTTCAGGCGCTAAAAAGGCAGGCTTCGAAGGCGGTCAGTTGCCACTTCAAAGAAGACTTCCTAAAGTTGGATTTAACAACTGTGTCTTTGCTACAGTCTATGCTACCATTAAAATCAGCGATTTAGAGAATAAATTCCCAGCGAACTCAGTAGTTGACGAAGCCGCAGTAGTAGCTGCAGGTCTTGTTAAAAAGACTGGCGACGGCATCAAGGTTCTTGGAAACGGTGAGTTGACAAAGCCATTGACTGTTGAACTAAAAGCTTTTACTGCCTCTGCTAAAGAAAAAATTGAAAAAGCAGGCGGGAAAGCTGAGGTGAAATAGAGTGTTCGAGACATTTAAAAATGCATGGAAAATTGAGGATTTGCGCAAAAAGATAATCTTTACGCTTATGATTTTAATTGTATTCCGTATTGGTTGTGTAATAGCAGTTCCTTTCGTTGACCCAACCGCTCTTAAAGGTATGCTGGCAGCAGGCGACGGCAATATGCTCGGCTACTTAAATATGCTAACAGGCGGTGCATTCGCAGGTGCTACTCTATTTGCACTTGGTGTAACTCCTTACATCAACGCATCCATCATCATCACTCTTTTGACAGTTGCTATTCCTTATTTGGAGCAGCTTTCAAAGGAGGGCGAAGAAGGCAGAAGAAAAATCGGCAAAATCACCAGATATGTTGCCACCGGAATCGGTGCGGCTCTGTCTATAATGTACTATTTCTTGTTACGTCGTCAAAATGCACTTCTTTACACAGAAGGTCTTGCGGGTTGGTTCACAGCAATTGTAATCATTCTCGCTTTCCTCGCAGGCACACTTTTACTTATGTGGCTTGGGGAACAAATCGACAAAAAAGGTATCGGCAACGGTGTTTCATTGCTTATCTTTACCGGTATCATCTCAAGATTTTCAAGTACAGTGACACTTTTTGTCAACATGATTAAGGACGCTATTGAGAAACAAAAAACTCAAAACTTCTTTTTCGTACCGCTCTTTATGGTATTTGCAGTTGCAGTTGTTGCCTTCGCCGTTGTTTTATCAAAGGCTGAGAGAAGAATTCCGGTGCAGTACTCCAAGAGAGTTGTTGGCAACAAAATGATGGGTGGACAGAATACGCATCTTCCCATAAAGGTCAATATGTCGGGCGTTATGCCTATCATCTTCGCAAGTGCACTGGTATCAATTCCGGGCACGATTAGAAGCTTTGTGAATATAACAAATCCATTTTGGATAAGTTTTTTCAATGTCTTCAACTATAATGGATTTTTGTACGCTGCGATTTACTTGCTTTTAATCATTGCATTTAACTATTTCTACGTTACTATCCAATACAACCCAGTTGAAATTGCCAACAACCTGCGCAAAAATAATGGTGTTATTCCGGGCTTCCGTCCAGGTAAAAACACACAGGACTTTATCGCAAGAGTTTTGAGCAAAATCACATTTATAGGCGCCTTGTTCCTTGGCGTTGTGGCGATACTGCCTATTCTTGTAGGTAACATCACCAACACCGGAATTCAAATGGGCGGCACATCCCTACTGATCATTGTAGGCGTTGCACTGGACACAGCACAACAGCTAGAATCTCAGATGGTAATGCGTCATCATAAAGGCTTCCTTAAATAGGAGATATTTATAATATGAACATTGTATTATTAGGTGCTCCGGGTGCCGGCAAAGGCACACAAGCAGAAATCATCTGCGAAAAGCTTTCCATTCCAACCATCTCAACCGGTGCCATTCTTCGCACAGCGATGAAGAACGGTACCGAGATGGGCAAAAAGGCCAAAGGATTTATCGAGGCGGGCGCATTAGTGCCGGACGAGGTAATCATAGGCATAGTGAAGGAGAGACTTTCACAGGAGGACTGCAAAAACGGCTTTATTCTTGACGGTGTTCCAAGAACCATTGCTCAGGCAAAGGCGATTGATGATATGAACATCAGAATAGATATGGCTTTGGATATCGAAGTCCGTGACGAGACAATAATCGAACGTGTAAGCGGGAGACGTGTGTGTCAGTGCGGTGCTTCCTATCACATCAAATACAAGCCAAGTGCAAAGGCGGGTGTTTGTGACAAATGTGGAGAAGCTCTTACCTTGCGTAAGGACGACGAACCACAAACCGTACTCGACCGTTTGACAACCTACCACGAGCTTACCGAGCCTTTAAAGGGCTTTTACAAAGCAAAGGGGATTTTGGTTGAGATAGACGGCGAGGGCAGCGTTGACAACACAACGGCACTTGTGCTCAAGGCTTTGGGAGTATAGAACTGTGATAATTGTTAAGAGTCCGGCGGACATAGAAAAAATGTCCTTAGCATGCAAAATCAGCGCAGAGGCGTTAAAGTACGGCGGCGAACAAATTACTGCAGGTATGTCCACCTATGAGCTAGACAAACTTATATACGACTTTATCATCGCAAGGGGCGCAAAGCCCTCCTTCCTGAATTACGGCGGCTTTACAGGCAGTGCGTGTATCTCCCTCAATGACGAGGTTATACACGGTATGCCCGACAAGAAAAAGATAATCAGGAACGGTGATATTGTGAGTATAGATGTGGGGGCGTGCATCAACGGCTACCACGGCGACAATGCGTACACATATTGTGTGGGCAAGGTTAGCCCAAGTGCCGAAAAACTGCTTAGAGTCACTAAGGAATGTCTTTCCAGAGGTATTGCGGCTGCACAGCTTGGAAACAGAATTGGTGATATAGGTAATGCGGTGCAAACTCACGCAGAAGAAAATGGTTTCTCCGTCATTCGGGAATATGTGGGTCACGGCGTGGGTCAGAGCTTACACGAATCTCCTGAGGTTCCAAACTATGGGGCTAAGGGCAGAGGTGTGAGACTGATGCAGGGTATGACAATCGCAATTGAACCGATGATTAACGAGGGAACCTGCTCCGTCAAGGTACTGCCGGACGGATGGACAGTGAAAACTAAGGACGGCTTGCTGTCAGCTCATTTTGAGCACACGATAGCGATAACCCCGCAAGGGCCGGTTATCCTAACCACTGTTTAGTGAGGACGCTATGAGTTTAGAGATAGGCAGCGTAGTAAAGTCCTTAAAAGGCAGAGACAGTCAAAAGTATTTCTGTGTTGTCGGCATTGATGGTGAATATGTTTTGCTGGCGGACGGGGATTTGAGGAAGCTTGAAAAACCCAAACGTAAAAGATTAAAACATATAGAACTCACCACACAAAAACTGCAAACAGAAGCTTTGCAAGTAAATAAGCATCTGAACAAGGCTGTTAGAGGCCTAACGATACTTAAGGAGGAATAATATGGCTAAAGACGATGTAATAGAAGTTGAAGGTACAGTAGTAGAGGCAATGCCTAACGCTATGTTTCTCGTAGAACTTGCGAATGGTCACCGTTTGCTTGCTCACATCTCAGGAAAACTTAGAATGAATTTCATTCGTATTTTACCGGGCGATAAGGTAACATTAGAGATGTCACCTTACGATTTAACAAAAGGACGCATTACATGGCGTTCCAAATAAGAACAGCATATTTTTAAGGAGGTTACGATTATGAAGGTAAAACCTTCCGTTAAACCAATGTGCGAAAAATGCAAGGTTATCAAACGCAAGGGTCGTGTTATGGTAATTTGCGTGAATCCAAAACACAAACAACGTCAAGGCTAATTGACAATAATAAAAGCAGGAGGTGCTGTTATGGCTCGTATATCAGGTGTTGACTTACCAAGAGAAAAACGTGTAGAAATTGCCCTTACCTATATTTTTGGTATCGGTCTTTCAACTTCACAAAAACTTCTCGCCGCTGCCGGTGTTTCACCGGACACAAGGATAAAAGACCTTACAGATGACGAAGTACAAGCAATAAGAGATCAAATTGAATCAAATCAAATTACAGTAGAAGGCGATCTTCGCAGACAAACAGCTCTTGACATCAAGAGATTGGTAGAAATCGGCTGTTACAGAGGCGTAAGACATCGTAAAGGCTTACCGGTTCGTGGTCAAAGATCAAAGACTAATGCAAGAACACGCAAAGGTCCTAAGAGAACTGTAGCTAACAAGAAGAAATAATTAAGGAGGCATTGCGAAATGGCAGTTAAAAAGACAGCTACTCGTAAGAGAATACAACGCAAGAACATCGAGCGTGGTGCAGCACATATTCAGTCAACATTTAACAATACAATTGTTACAATTACTGATGTACAAGGCAACGCTATTTCTTGGGCAAGTGCTGGCGGCCTCGGTTTCAGAGGCTCTAGACAAGCAACACCATATGCTGCACAGATGGCAGCAGAGCAGGCAGCTAAGGCGGCAATGGAGCATGGACTAAAGTCTATCGAAGTTTTCGTTAAAGGTCCTGGTCAAGGCCGTGAAGCCGCAATAAGAGCACTTCAGGCAGCAGGATTAGAGGTAAATATGATCAAGGACGTTACCCCTATACCACATAACGGATGTCGTCCACCAAAAAGAAGACGCATATAATAAGGAGGAAAAACTATGGCAAGATATACAGGCGCAGTTTGTCGTCAATGCCGCAGAGAAGGGCAAAAGCTTTTCTTGAAAGGCGAACGTTGCTACTCTGATAAATGTGCACTTGCAAGAAGAGAATTTGCACCGGGGCAACATGGTCAATCCCGCAAAAAAACTTCTGAGTACGGCATTCAGTTAAGAGCAAAACAAAAGGCAAAAAGATATTATGGCGTGTTGGAAAGCCAATTCGCAAAATATTTCTCAATGGCAGAAAACAGACAAGGTATTGCCGGTGAAAATCTGCTTAAGATCCTTGAAAGCAGACTGGACAATGTTGTTTATACCGCAGGCCTCGGCATGAGCCGTCGTCAGGCAAGACAGCTTGTTTTGCACCGCCACTTTACTGTTAACGGCGAGAGAGTAAACATTCCATCATACCTGATTAAGCCAGGTGATGTTGTTGCTGTTCACGGCACAGCATGTGAAAAGATTAAAGAAAACATTGAGAAAAACGCACACCGTCCAGTACCAATGTGGATGTCATTTGATAAAGATGCATTGCAAGTTGTTGTAAACCGTTTACCTGAAAGGTCTGAAATTGCACTTGACGTTGAAGAACAGCTTATCGTTGAACTTTACTCAAAATAACCCACTCCGGCATCGGGAATGCAAATTAAGAAGCAGCCTTAGTTGTATCATAGGAGGGTTTACAAATGATAGAAATCGAAAAACCAAGAATAGAGACAGCCGTACTATCAGACGATGGTCAATACGGAAAGTTTGTTGTTGAACCTTTGGAAAGAGGCTTTGGCACAACTCTCGGAAATTCATTGAGAAGAATTCTTCTTTCATCATTGCCGGGCGTTGCTGTTACAAGTATGAAAATCGATGGCGTTGTGCATGAATTCACATTCGTAAATGGCGTTAAAGAGGATGTTACAGAGATTGTTCTTAACGTAAAGGGTATTACAGCTAAGCTTTTCTGCGATGAAGCTAAAACTGTTCGCATCAATGCAGTGGGTCCATGTGAGGTCACTGCCGGCTCGATTGAAGCAGATTCCGACATTGAGATACTAAATCCAAGTTGGCATCTTGCTACCTTGAGTGAGGGTGCAAAGCTTGTTATGGAGCTTACATTCGACAGAGGCCGTGGATATGTACCGGTTGACAAGAGCAAAAAGACACAGGAATTCATCACCCTGGGTGTTTTGCCGGTAGACAGTATTTACACTCCTGTTTTAAAGGTAAATTACTCAGTTGAAAATACTCGTGTTGGACAGATAACAGACTATGACAAGCTGACAATTGAGGTTTGGACAAACGGCGTTATCAATGCTAACGAAGCTATGAGCATAGGCGCAAGAATACTTACAGAACACTTAAATCTGTTTGTTGGATTGTCCGATGACGTGGCACTGCCTAAGATGGTTGAAAAGGACGAAACATCTCAAGAGAAGGCTCTTGAAATGACCATTGAAGATTTAGATCTTTCTGTGCGTTCCTTCAACTGCCTAAAGAGAGCAGGTATTCACACAGTTGAAGACCTGGTGAATAAGACCGAAGGCGAAATGATGAAGGTCAGGAACCTCGGACGAAAGAGCTTTGAGGAAGTTATGCAAAAATTGGCTTCCTTGGGCTACAAGTTTCCAAAAGACGAAGATTAGTCTACACACACAGTAAAGGAGTGACTCACATGCCAGGTACAAGAAAACTCGGCAGAACCACAGACCACCGCAGAGCTATGATGCGTGCTATGGTAACATATTTGCTGGAAAACGGCAAAATTGAAACTACAGTTACAAGAGCAAAGGAAGTCCGTGCAGTGGCTGAAAAAATGATTACTCTCGGCAAGACAAACACATTGCATTCACAAAGACAGGTTTACAGCTACATCACAAAAGAAGCTGTTGCCAAAAAGCTCTTTGATGAAATTGCACCGAGTTATACAGCTCGCAGCGGCGGTTACACAAGAATTATAAAAATTGGTGTACGTCGTGGCGACGCAGCAGAGATGGCAATCATTGAATTGGTTTAAACCATAAAACAACCCCCAAGCCCTATTTTATCGGGCTTGGGGGTTTATTTTTTTGTCCTTAGGTTATAGATTTAGAGTAAAAAAATGCTTAAAACTGTAATTATAACGGCAAAATTACAATTTGTTAAGGAAAGTTAACAATATTTAACTAGCTTTTTATGACGAAATGTAGTAGAATAATAAAAGCTTTGTAGGGAACCAATAGTTATTAGAACAAAGTAAATACAGTAAAGCGAGGAGAATATCTTGCGAGACGATAGAAGTGTAAAAACCAGAAAAACAAATGACTTTTCCAAAATTATAAGGCATGTTATTTCACAGGCTCGAAAGGGCAGCCAAAAGCACATTGCCATTGTGGCAGGGGTGGTTTTGCTGCTTGTTCTGATTGTGGCAGGCGCTATATGGGGGATAACCTCTATGGTGGGCGGCAATGACGCAGAGCCGGATCCAGAAGATAAAATAGAGGTAAAAATTGACCCCGAGGCGGATAATAAATACAATAAGGACGAGGCGGCTATCGACACAGCGAAGCTTAGCAAAACTGTACTGCCTCAAACCGCAGCGGCGGACAAAACCTACATAGACGAGACGGTATTCATTGGAGACTCCAACACGGTGCGCACCATGATGTATGGCTATACAACATGGAACAATGTGGTGGGGGCAACCTCCATGGGAATACAGCACGTCACTAGTAAGCCGGTAACTTTCTTTGCCGGAATGGCGGATCCGGTAGATGTACCAACCTCCATAAAAATTCTTCAGCCCAAGAGAGTTATTGTTACCTATGGCACAAATAACACCCTTGGATGGTCGGAAAAAAAGTTTATTGAGGAATATTCCAAAGCGCTAAAAGCGATTGCCGGAGCATACCCATATACAGATATTATTGTAAATGCAATTCCCCCCATTGATAAACAGCGGGAAAACTTGGCAATTACAATGCAGACGATAGATGGCTTTAACAAAGCGCTATCGGAAATGTGCGACAAGCACGGCTATAAATTCTTAAATAGCGCCGAGGCATTAAAGGATGAAAAGACGGGCTTTGCCAAGACAGATTTTACCATAGGTGACGGCGTTCATTTGAGCCAAAAGGGAATGGATGCGCTGTTTGACTACATTAAAACTCATGCATATATAACTGAGGACAAGCGTCCAAAGCTAACGTATATCCCAAAACGTCTCGAGACGCCTACAGGAATTATAGGCGGCGACCCTATAGCGGTTAGAGGCGCTAAGGTGTCTGTTTCCTTTGTGTCCAACGATTACGAGCTAGGCTCCATCGAAGGTGAGGCAGAGCAAAGGTTAAAACGCACAGAGACAACTCAGGGCGTGTCTGCCAAAGCCAAGACAGAAAATGGCGGCGTGTTTGTGGGCTGGACGGCGGAGTGCGAGGGTGTATCCAACAAATCAAGTGCGGATATAACCTTTACAGTGCCGCAGCTTGCAGAGGGCGTCACAGAGGTTAAGATAGTGGCTAACTTTAGAAAGATAGGGCTGTCCATATCTCAAACCTCAGCCTCCATTGAGAAAAACCATACATTAAATCTTACAGCCAACATCGAGGGCGGAGATTTTGAGGGAGATAAGACGGTTACATGGTCCAGCACCAACCCCGGAGTTGCATCTGTGGATGCAAACGGCAGAGTAACAGGTGTGGGAAATGGCCAAGCTACCATTAAAGCATCGGTACTTGGGGGCAAGATAACCGCCACCTGCAATGTAAATGTATCGGTGAAATTGCAGAGTATTTCTATAAAAGCAGAGGGCGACAAAAAGGAAATGAGCACAAAGTCTACCCTAAAGCTTTCGGTAGTGGCAAGCCCTGACGGAGCGCCAATGAGCGGGGCAACCTGGTCTTCAAGTGACCCGTCAATTGCTGAGGTAAGTACGGCGGGGGTTGTTACCTCCAAGGATAAAGAGGGCAGCGTGACAATCACCGCAAAGATTGGTGGGCTTTCCGACCCATATGTAATAAAAGTTGTGGCTCCAATAGCACCAAAGCCCATTACAGGCATTACACTTAACCCGCCATCCGCTACGATTTCCAGTGGTGGCACGGTACAGTTAACAGGGGCAGTAGCACCAGCCGACACTACCTTTGATAAATCGGTAACCTTCTCCTCCAGCAATGATGGAGTGGCGACGGTAAGCGGCACAGGATTGGTAACAGCTAAAACTGTTTCAGCGCAGACAACGGTGACTATAACCTGTAGGTCGGTGGCAAATTCGGAAAAATATGCAACGGTTATTATCACCATTACACCGGCACCAAAGCCGTCACCTTCGACGCCGCCGTCACCGTCACCGTCACCGTCAACATCTCCTCCGGCACCACCAGTAGATCCTCCGGTAGTGCCAGACCCGCCGGTAGTGCCGCCGTCACCGTCACCGTCAACATCTCCTCCGGCACCGCCAGTAGACCCTCCGGTAGTACCAGACCCGCCGGTAGATCCACCGTCACCGCCGGTAGATCCACCGTCACCGCCAGCACCATAAATGATTTTTTTCAAGAGCCGACATTTAAAGTGTCGGCTCTTATGTTGCTATTGCCGTATAGACTTTTTTAAAATAATATGATATCATATAAACTATATAACATAGTGTAAAAGGCATATAATGTCAAAGATTAGGCAATAACAGCGCTGGCAAGGCATTGTAAAGCCGGAACATATATTTGGGATTGGAGCCGCAGATGGAAAATGATAAACAAGTTTACCTTCGTCGATTTACCACAGATATAGAAGATTTAGAGGATTATTTTACAATAACAGGAGACGAAAAGGTTATGGTTGCATCGGGTGTAAAGCCTTGTGAAAGCTATATGGACTCCTGTAAGCGCTTACGAAAGATTATTGAAAAGGACATTAGCATGGCAATTGTGCTAAAAAAAACCGAGAGAGTTATAGGCACTATTACCTTTCAGCCGGATTTGCATCGTGTTAACAAGCGTGCGACAATGTTGGGGTATGAGTTGGCACAAAGCTATTGGGGCAATGGATATATGGCACAGGCGGTGGAAATCGCTTTGGGATATGCCTTTGAGAGACAAAAATCAATGATAGTATCCGTCAGCCATTTTGTGCAAAATCAGCGCTCACAGCGAGTTATAGAAAAGGTGGGGTTCACCTATGAGGGCACACTCCGCCAAGAGTTTGTCCGTTTTGACAATAGGGTATTTGATAGTAGGGTGTATTCCATGACACGAGAGGAATATGACGAAAAATATCGAACTATCAGCTATGATGATGTAAGGATTTATTAAAATATGGAAGAAAAAAACATATCCGCCCAAGCTATGAAGATGATAAAAGCAATGCAGCAAAATGAGCTTACCGAGAGCGTTATCTATGCTGCCATCGCTAAAAAAACTAAAAATCAGCACAACAAGGATATATTGGAGCGTCTGTCACGGGAAGAATATGACCATTATAAAATTTGGAAGGAATATTCCCAAGAGGAGCTAAAGCCCCAAGGGGGCAAGGTGCTGTGGTTTAAAATTTTAGCCAAGATTTTCGGCTTTACCTTTGCCATAAAGATGATGGAAAATGGTGAGGAGGGGGCACAGGTTAACTACCAAACGCTGGTAAGCGAGGTGCCAAAGGCAGAGTTTATCAAGGCACAGGAAAAGGAGCACGAGGCGGCACTTGTAGAGCTGCTGGACGAGGAAAAACTAAAATATGTGGGCAGCATGGTGCTTGGGCTGAATGATGCACTGGTGGAGCTTACGGGCACCTTGGCAGGGCTTACCTTTGCACTGCAAAACACCAAGCTTATCGCCCTGTCGGGGCTGATAACGGGAATATCGGCAACACTGTCCATGGCGTCAAGCGAATTTCTCTCCGCCAAAAGCGAGGGGAGAAGTGACGCACTGAAATCCTGCGCCTACACAGGGGCGGCTTATGTGTGCACGGTGGCACTGCTTATAGCGCCCTATCTGCTTTTTGATGACGCACATTTTATGTATGCCCTTGCCACAATGCTGGTGATAGTGGTGATGATTATTGCCGGATTTAACTATTATATATCGGTGGCACAAGACCTGCCCTTTAAAAAGCGTTTTACCGAGATGGCGACAATCAGCTTGAGCGTTGCGCTGTTATCCTTTATAATAGGCATATTTGTAAAGAAATTTTTGGGTATAGATATATAATGTCTGCAAAGTTTGCTTGGGATATTAGGTAAATAAGGCAGCAAGTAAATGCTGCCCACGGCATTAAAACACTTTTAATTGGAGAATTTATTTTGAATTTATTTTTTACACTGCTTAGCTTCCTTGCGGTTTTGTCGATAGCGGCATTTTTCACATTAAAATTTAAAATCCCGACAGGTGTAAGCCCCATTACGTCTGTCGGTTTTACTGTGCTGTATTTCACATTTTTTGGGTGCTTTGATGGGCTGTTAGTGGGGGGATATCTTTATTTTGCTCTGGCAGCTTTGGCGTGTTTATATGTGGCAAAAGGCATCAAGGGCAAGGTAAATCAGTTTTTAACCCCAAGCTTTATCTTTTTTACCTTGGCAGGTGCGCTCACTATCCTGTTGTTTGCATATAAACAACCCCTTTTTATGATGTGGGACGAGTTCAGCTTTTGGGGAACCTCAGTAAAGCTTGTCAAGCTCAACAACGAGATGTACACCACGGCGCAGATTGGCTGGGCATGGGCGGCAACCCAAAAACCGGGGCTTATTATGCTGGGGTATTTCTTTGAATTTTTCGGCACTCACGCTGAGTGGAGGGTGGCGGCAGGGGTTGATATACTGCTGTTCAGCGCCATAAGTGCGGTGGGAGCTGGGTTTGAAGGGCGGGATTGGCACCGCTCTGTTTTTCCGTTGGCACTGGGCTTTTTAATCCCCTTTGCGCTTACACTTTACTGTCCATTACTCGCCCCATGCAGTGTATATATGTCCATAATGGCAGATATTCCTGTAGGGATGGTTTTTGGGGGAACACTCTGCATATATTACAAGCTAAAGCAGGGAGGTCACTCCCTTTGGCCCGCAGCACTGGCGCTAGGGCTGTTAACCATGATAAAGGACACTGCGTTTCCGCTGGCGATGGTGGCGGCAGGTATAATGTGCGTGGATATACTTGTAGCTAAAAAGGCTGAAAATCTGTCCACTGCCCTTCAAAAGGCTGAAAACCTGTCCAAAATTCATGATATAAAGGTAAGGCTTGCTAACTGTGCAATGCTGTTTTTGACACCAATAGTCACATTTATATGGTGGGTGGTGTATCTTGGCAGAGCGCTAAATGTGGACGCCACACAAGATGTGGGTGGAACAGAGGGCATGGGCATGGCGGAGATGCTCGTCCAAGGGATAAAACAGTTTTTTGGCATAGGCAGGACGGAAAAATACACAAATATTATGGGTAAGCTGTATTCCTCGTTTTTCACCATGAATTTGACGGTACTTGGGAACGGTTTGCAAATAGTGGCAATTATTGGGGTGCTGTTAGCCATAGCTTACCTTACTTCCGGCGATAAAGCCCACAAGCGGCGGTGTGTGGTTTTTGGAATTTTTTCCGGTCTAGGATTTTTTGCTTACTACACCTTTATTGGGTTTTGCTATGTGTTCGTTTTTAAGGACGTTGAGGCGCAGAACCTGATGAGCTATGAAAGATATATATATCCATACTACATAGGGTGGTTTTTGGCGGCGCTAGCGTTGCTGTCCTTGTCGATGCAGGAAAAAACAAGAAAGCTGTTTGGGCTGGGGCAACTGGCGATGCTTGCCATTTTGGGGGTCATGGTGCTCAGGCTGTCGGTTATATTGACACCGGGGAAAACCTTTGTGGATTTCAATGACGGGTACTTGTACGAACGCCGTGAGCAGATAAGAAAATCTGCCGTAGTGGCGGAATATTTAGGGCAACAGGAAAAAGAGAAGATATTTTTCATTGGTCAAGGGGATGACGGCGGACGGTGGTTCACCTATTCCAGCGACCTTTTGCCCCTGCAACTGGAGTACAGCTTTGGGGGCGGAACAATTTGTTTGCCGCAGGATGTGCCAAAGGGCACCTACTACCACATCCGAATAACACAGGAGGAGCTGCGGAAATATATCGACGAAAAGGAATGTGGATATGTGTTTGTAGAGAGAAATGACGAGTTTTTACAAGACGGTTTTGGGGATATGTTCAGCGACCGTTTGGAGGCTTGCAGCGGTGGCGTGAGCGCACTATATAAGGTGGAGAGCGACACCTTTACACTGTTAGGGAAGGTGGAATAGGTATGAAAAAAAAGCTTTTGCCACTGGCATATATCGCTTACATTACAGTCTTTTCCCTGTTGGGATGCGCTAATTTTGCCCTTGATAAAATTTCTGTAAAGGAGGAGATTGTCCTGCCTATACAAGAGATTAAAAAGGAAAATTTAAAGCAGCTTGACGACAACCTTTTTATTGCCGTGACCAATGACCCACAGCTTATAATCTCAATAGACCCCGAACAGACCAAGCTGAGAACTATTGGATATACTTTAAAGCAGGGGGGCACAGGGGAAAAAGCGATGTACTACCAGAGGGGAAATCAGACGGAGTTCAGCGAAAAAAGATGTGTTATCCCACGGGACAACAGCGGCAAGACGGTGCGGTATGCCCTAGGGGTTAAAGGGGTTACCAAGATACGCCTTGACATATGCGGCACGGCAGGTGAGATGATAGAAATTGACAGCGTAACGCTTAACCTAGAGCCGAAAATTTCCGATTACTTTTTTATAACGCCCATGAAAATCGCAAAATTTCTGGTGTTGCCACTGATATTTTCCGCCGTTTTGCTGTATATTCTAGAGCTGTACGAATTTTATATAAAAAAGCAGAGATAAGATTTTTTGCCAATAAAAGGCGCCTTGACATCAAAATGATAATCAAGGCGCCTTTCACTTGGACATTTTGCCAAAGGTATGCCATGGGGGTTATCTAACCTTTAAAGGTTGTTCGCCTATTTATAGTGGCAATGCAGTCCTTTAACAGCTTTTCATATGCCGATTTATTTCCGGCGCAGTAGCCACTGTCAGCCATTAAACGGACACACATTTCAAGGGTGGGAGAGCCGTCAAACCTAAGATAATTTAAAAGAGTAGTGTAGTTACCCACATTTTTCAGTATGTAGAGGTAGGCATTTTGAAAGGTATTTATGCCATAAAATATACTGCTTCCGCTTTTTGAAACTTCCGGTTTTGCTCCGGGCTGTCTGCCGCCCTTTATTCCGCCCCAGTTTTGCTGTAGCTGGCTGTTTGGCGCACTGCCCCAGCCGCTCTCTGCCCCCCACTGTGCCAAAATAAGCTTTGTGGGTAGACTGTAGCAGTTTCGGCTTACATTTTCTGCCGCCAAGGCAAAGCAGTCCACAAATGCCTGAACCTTGTCAGTAGGGTCGGTATTTTTATTAAGTCCTATATATTGCTCCTCACCCTGTACAGACCATATGGGGGTGACGGAAAGGGAAAGCTTAGCCATAGTTTTGCTCCTTTACACCGTTAAATATCATTTGTTTTACAATCTATATATATATTATATGAAATTTAAAGCCAACTGTTAAAGACGAAAAATAAACCTCCCCCGCCTACATTAAAGACGGGGGAGGTTAAGGTTTATAATGTGTCTATATAAAGCTTTAAAGCTAGAATCCGATGCTGATGGCGATACCCAAGGTTACCACGGCAACACCAAAGAATATGAACATCAGCGGAACAAAGAATTTATACCACTTGTTCAGTGGAACCTTTGCATAGCTCAAGAAAATCAGCAGTGTGCCGTAGCTGAACCAGAACATATTGGTGATACCATCGCCAAACTGATATGCCAAAACGGCGGTTTGCTGTGTCAAGCCAAGAGCGATGGAGATAGGCACTATGATAGGTGTCAAAAGTGCCGCCTTGCCGCTGCCCGATGGGATTAAGCCGTTGATGAAGGACACGATGATAACGATGCCAACAGCGGCAACAAGGGGAGAGGTGCCCTTTAAAAGCTCCGTTGCACTGTGTATTACAGTGGCGTTGATTTGACCCTTTTCAAGCACCCAGAAAACACCACGGGCAACACCCACCACCATAGCTCCGCCCACGGAGCCTTTAGCACCTGCGATAAAAGCGTCTGCTAAATCGCTGGATTTTAATTTGCCGATAATGCCGGCGAGTATGCCTGAGGCAAAGAAGATTGCAGAAACGTCATCTATGCCCCACTTGACCCCGTCAAAGCCATATTGCATACCGATTACCGTCATTATCATAGCACCCAAAATTGTGAGCAGTACGAAAATTTGAGAAACGGTCAGCTTGGAATTTTCTGTTTTGGAAAGGTCAAGCTTTATGTCGGAAACATCAATGCCCGACACAAGGCTTTTTTCGGGGCTTTTGTAGGTGCGTGTGGCGTAAACGGTTATGTAAACAACGCTTATTAGGGTGATTACCACCCACAGCACGGCACGAAATTCCATACCGGTAAATACGCTTTCGTCTGCTGCCATAAGACCCATTTTTTGCAGTATGCCATTGGCGATACCCACGGTGTACAGGTTGGTAGGCCCTGCGATAAAGCCTGCCATTGTGCCGACAATACATACGGCGGCAGCGGTCAAGGCATCATACCCTAAGGCAAGTACAACTGCGATTACAAGAGGAACAAAGGGGATGATAACCTCTATCCAGCCCAGCCAGCCGCCGATTGCGGAGAAAACAACAATCAAGGTTATGAGCAAAAGCAACCTTGATTTTTCCCCAAAGGAGCGAACAAGGCTTGAGATGGAGTTGTCGATAGCACCCGTTCTCTTGTAAATTTCAAGAGCACCGCCCACGATGAGAATTAAAATTACAATGTTGGCAGAGTCCTTTATTCCATAGGGTATGGCTCTGAAAATGTTAAATACATTGTTGAAATTAAAGGCATTTTTTGGCAGTGCGGTGTAAACGCCGTCAACCAAGGTGCCGGGGGTGATTACAAAGGTCAACAGACCACAGATAGCAATAACCGCAAAAATCAACACAAAGGGGTTGATTTGAAAACTCTTTTTGTCTTTCATAATAATCCTCCTAAAAAATAATTTAAGCTTATAGCCGTTGGGCTTTTATAAATTTTCCGTTATATACGTTTTTAAACTCGTCATTTTCGACGGCTATCTGCCCCCCAACCATAACAAATTTAAACCCTGTGCCAAACTGTCGGGGGTCATAGTAGGTGGAATTGTCTCGTATTTCCTCCAGCTTGAAGGCACATAAATCCGCACTGAAGCCCTCTTTTATCCGCCCCTTTGTAGCAAGTGACATAATTTCACAGGGGTAGGCTGTCATCTTTCGCACCGCCTCGGGGAGGGTGAGGGACTTTTTGCGGCACACATATTCCTGCAAAACTCGGGTGTAGGTGCCGTACATACGGGGGTGGGGCAACGCTCCCTCGGCATACAAAGCGTCGGAGATTATGGCACTGTTGTCCCATTTAAGAGCCATCTCCACATCCTCGTCCGACATACAGAAATACAGCATTGTGACCGTTCCGCCCTCTTCTATAATTAAATCGTATGCACAGTCATAGGGGTCTATGCCACGCTCTGCGGCAATCTCCTCAACGCTCTTTCCGATTATAGCCTTATTTCCGCTGGCACAGGCACCGATTACCACCGCTTTCCACCCCACCGATGCCAAGATATTGTCGGAATTTTCCACAGGGGTTGATAGCTGTGCGGTTATTTCACGGCGGATATCCTTGTCCTTTAGCCGCTCTATAGTTGCATTTATGCCCCCCGATTGAAATTTAAAGGGCAGTAGAGAAACCAAGGTGGTGGACGCTCCGCTGTAGGGATATACGTCACAGGTGACATCCTGCCCCTGGGCTTTTGCCGCCAGCATTTGCCCCATGGCACTCTTCATTCCCTGCCCCCAGTTGTTGGAACCGGCGGCTTTAAAATGTGAGATGTGCAGATGTGTGTCAGCGATTTTGGCAATCTCAATCACCTCGTCAATGGCACGGTGCAAAAGGTCGCCCTCACCACGGAGATGTGCTGTGATTACCGTGTTATATTTGGATAGGTCTCTAAAAATTTGCTTATATTCTTGGGTGGAGTAAAAGGTTTCCGGCACATAAATCATACCTAGAGAAATCCCACAAGCACCTGCCGTCATAGCTTCGTCAATCAAGGCTCGTATTTTTTCAACATCTTGTGGGGTCAAGGGGCGGTTTTCATAGCCCATAGCCGCAACACGGATGGTTCCGCTGCCTACCAAGGTGGCAACATTTACACACTGCGGAATGGAGCTTACCTTTTCGATATACTGTGCCACGGTGGGAAAATACATACCATCGGGGATATCCCCCACCAAGGATTTAAGGTATGGGTAGTAGTCGGCGGTTTGCTCTTTAGGGCAGGGGGAAAGGCTAAAGCCGCAGTTGCCGTTGACAACGGTGGTGATACCCTGCCGCAGCTCTGCTTCCCCCAGCCGCCCTGTCACAGCGTAGGCATCACCATGGCGGTGAATGTCCACAAAGCCGGGGGTTAGGTAGTAGCCTGTGAGGTCTATGACGGTTTTTGCCGTCTCGTGGCTGTTCTTTTCCAGTTTTTCAATTATGTCGCCCTTGATTAAAACATCGCTGACATAGCCGTCACTTCCACTGCCGTCAATTACGGTGGCATTTTTTAAAAGAACATCATACATTTAAAATCATCTACCTTTCTTGGTTGCACAGTGCACAGGTCATTGCCATATACCCAACCTCTGCCTCTCGCATCATAGAAATGTCGATGTTGTCCTCGGTGGTGTGGCAAAGCTTTATTTCAGCCGGCGAATAGCCGATGCACTTTACACCCTTTGCGGCAAAATGCCCCGTGTCGGTGGCAAAAGCCCAGCCCTTGGTTTTAATTTCGTGGCCTACCGCCTGTTCAATTGCAGTTTTGCACAGCTTGACATAATCGGCGTTCTCGCTCACAGCAAAGGGCGGCTCACCTTGGAAACCCTCTCCCTCAAAGCCAGTGTAGGTGGTAAGGGGAAAGTACAACGCCTTTACCTCAACGGTTATCCCCTCCAGCTTACATTTTTCGGCGGCGGCTTCAATTTTTTTAACCGCAACCTCTGTGGTGTCACAAGCCACCTGACGATAGTCAAGAAACAGCACAATCTCGTTGGGTATTATATTGGTGCCCTGCTCCGAGGAGGTTATAGCGGTGGGGGACAGGGTGGAATAGCCATCCTTTACATCATATCCCATCTCCACCTTTTTAAGCTCCACCAAAAATGGCCCTAAAAAGTCAAAGGGGTTTTTGCCGATTTGCGGTATTGAGGCGTGGCAGGATTTTCCACGGATGGTAACGGTGCAGCAAAATCTCCCTCGGCAGGAGATGGCTAAATCGTTCTCTGTCGCTTCACCGATAACCACATAATCGGTGAGCATAAAATTGTCTCTTGTCTGCATCATTGCCCCAAAGCCGGCAATCTCCTCGGAGATTACACCGGAAACCACAATGTCACCCTTGGGTAAAAGCCCCGCTTTTTTCAGCATAATGGGGGTGTAAAGCTGTACCGCAAAGGTTCCTTTAGTGTCGGAGGCTCCACGCCCCCACACCTTGCCCTCGGCAATCTGTCCACTGAAGGGCGGATATTTCCACTTGCCGTGATCCCCTTCATACACAACATCCAAGTGGCAGTTTAAGGTGGTACTCTTGCCGCCGCCTGTGCCCTTTACCGTGCCAAAAACGCTGCCGTACCTGTCCACAACCACACTGTCATAGCCAAGCTCTCGCATCTTGTCAGCGGTATATTTTGCCATAGCACCCTCGTCCTTGGATTGGGAGTTTATCTGAATAAGCTCCGAGGCGGTCTTTACAATTTCCTCGTGAAATTCACCTGCAACCTGCTCAAAAATTTTAGTCATATTGTCCTCCTTTTAAATTATCAAAAGACAGTTATAAAAGCTATAGCTGTCCTTTTGTTACCAGAATTTTTCCACGATATCTTTAAGAGCCGCAACTATTGTGTCGCAGTCCTCACGGGTTACATCCTTGTTTGTCACCATACGGTAGACACCCTCATAGCCTGTGACATTGATACCATGCTTTTTCATCTCGTCACAGTATACGCTTTTAAGGTTGTCGCTCCAATCAAGGTCGTAAAAAATCATATCGATATCCAGCAAATCCTCCTTGATGGTTATGCCCTTGATGCCTTTCATCTTACTTGCGAGATACTTTGCGTTTTCGTGGTCGATGGCAAGCCTTGCGGTCATATCCGTCAAGGCAATTTTGCCTGCCGCCGCTAAAAAGCCCACTTGACGTGTGCCGCCCCCCAGTGCCTTACGCAGCTTTTTTGCCCGTGCGATAAACTCTTTAGAGCCTGCCACTACACTGCCGATTGGGGCACACAGCCCCTTGGAAAGACAGCACATAACCGTGTCGCAGTATTGTGTCATCTCCTTCACATCCACCCCTAAAACAATGGCGGCGTTGAAAAGCCTTGCACCGTCCAGATGGACAGGCACACCCTTTGCGTGGGCGACTTCATAAATCTTTTTCATATTGTCAAGGGGAATAACTACTCCGTTGGAGTGAGCGTTTTCCACACATACAAGCCCTGTTCTTGCCACTTGAAGCTCACTGTCATCGGCAATCAAAGCGTCGATAGACTGGGGACGCATAACAAAATGGTCATCCTCGGGTATGCAGGGTGAAACGCCGGACAGCATGGCATAGCTGCCTGCCTCGTGGCCTAAAATATGACAGCCACGCCCCACGATTATAGCATCCCCTCGGCGAGTGTTGCCCATGACGCAGACGGCGTTGCCCTGTGTGCCACTGGTGACAAAAAGTGCTGCCTCCTTGCCCAAGGTTTTTGCCGCTAGCTCCTCTAGCTCCTTGACGGTTGGGTCATCGTCAAAAACATCGTCCCCCACCATTGCGGTGAACATAGCGTCACGCATTTCCTGCGTTGGCATTGTGACTGTGTCGCTTCTCAAATCTATGTATCTCATTTTAAACCCTCCATGTAAAAATAATATGCGGCTGATACTCCTAATTATTGCAAAAAAAACGCTTAAAGTCAATAATGTCAAAAAATAAATTTTATGCAAAAGTGAAAAAAATGGGAGAGTATTTTTGTTTAATTGTGACAAACTACAAAGTTGTTGAAAACAGTTGCAAAGGGTGGGGTGGGCTGTTACAATAGGCACATCTTAATCAATTTAAAAGGAGGAAATATTCAAATGTCACAAAACATTGAAAAGCAAGAAAACAACAAAAAAAGAGATGGTTTTGGCTCAAGATGGGGATTTATAATGGCTTGTATTGGCTCAGCCGTAGGGATGGGAAACATTTGGCTATTTCCATACCGTGTGGGGCAGCTCGGGGGAGCAGCCTTTCTTATACCATACTTTATTTTTGTTGCCCTAATTGGCTACACAGGGGTAATCGGGGAAATGTCCTTTGGCAGGGCTATGAAAACAGGGCCGCTGGGTGCTTTTGAAAAGGCATTTAAAATGCGTGGGCTAAAGGGCGGCACCGCCATTGGATTGATACCCGTTATCGGCTCTATGGGAATTGCCATCGGGTACTCGGTGGTGGTGGGCTGGATTTTGCGATACCTATGGGGTTCTTTTTCCGGTGAAATGTTCGCAGCGGAAAGTGCAGGGGCATATTTTGGCCCCTTTGCCTCTAACTTTGGCAGTATTCCATGGCATATAGCGGCACTGATTGCAACCTTTGTGCTTATGAGCTTTGGGGTTAAAAACGGCATTGAAAAGATAAACAAAATTATGATGCCGGCATTTTTCTTTATGTTTGTATTTTTGGCGATAAAAATATTCACACTGCCGGGGGCAGACCGTGGCTACACCTATCTTTTGCATCCCGAATGGTCAGCACTCTTAAACCCCAAAACATGGATATACGCTATGGGGCAAGCTTTCTTTTCCCTGTCGCTGGCAGGCTCGGGCACGGTGGTGTACGGCAGCTACCTAAGCGATAAAGAGGACATTGTAAATTCCGCAAAGAATGTGGCGATTTTCGATACCTTGGCGGCAGTTTTGGCGGCGGTGGTAATTATCCCAGCAGTTTTTGCCTACGATTTAGAGATGGGCGCAGGCCCGGGGCTGATGTTTGTCACACTGCCTACAGTTTTTCGCAATATGCCCTTTGGCAGAGTTGTAGCAGTAGTGTTTTTTATAGCGGTGTTTTTTGCGGGGATAACCTCCCTTATGAACCTGTTTGAAACCCCTGTAGAAGCGTTGCAGCAGCGGCTAGGGTTTTCACGGGTAAAGGCGATTATCGCCGTTGGTATAGTGGCATTTGCAGTGGGCATTTTCCTAGAGGGCGACTATCTAAGCGGCTGGATGGATATGGTTTCCATCTATATAATCCCCACAGGGGCACTGCTTGCAGGGATAACATTTTTTTGGATATGCGGAGAAAAATTTGCACGGGAGCAGGCACAGCTTGGTTGCCCAAAGAAGATAGGCAGATGGTTTGAGCCTATGACAAAGTATGTTTTTTGCGGTGTGGCACTGGCCGTGCTGGTGATGAGCATATTAATTCCCGGTGGAATTGGCTAAAAACTCAACTAAAAGGCGGCGGTATGGTAATAATATCGCCGCTTTTGTGTTTTTTGTGCGAAATATTTATTTATTTTGCTTTTATGTTTGACACTTTCACTTCAATATATTAAAATAGTATATTGGATATATATGTATAGATAATTATATGTATAAACCCAAACCAACCACCATTGTTTAGGTGCTTTAGAATAAAAAATAAGCCAACGGCAGGCATAATGCCGATAAAATAAGGAGAAATATGTCATTTATAGATAAACTTTTCGGAAACTATCAAAGCAAGGAGCTAAAGGCAATTGAGCCTATAAAAAACGAGGTTTTGGCACTGGAGGGCAAGTACAAGGCACTGAGTGACCACGAGCTTCAGGGGCAAACGGATATTTTAAAGGGGCGGCTAGAAAAGGGCGAGAGCCTTGACGACATACTCCCCGATGCCTTTGCTGTGTGCCGTGAGGCGGCGACTAGGGTGCTGGGTATGACCCACTATCCTGTACAGGTTATCGGCGGCATTGCACTGCACCGCTCCAACATTGCAGAGATGAAAACAGGTGAGGGCAAAACCTTGGTGGCAACTCTGCCTGTATACCTCAACGCTTTGAGCGGTAAGGGCGTACACGTTGTCACCGTCAATGATTATTTGGCACGGCGTGACAGCCAGTGGATGGGCAAGCTCTATTCCTTTTTGGGAATGAGCGTGGGTCTTGCGGTGCACGGCATGGACACAAACCAAAAACGTGCGGCGTATGCCTGTGATATAACCTACGGCACAAACAACGAGTTTGGCTTTGATTTTCTGCGGGATAATATGGTTATCTACAAGGAGAATATGGTGCAAAGGGGCTTTAACTTCGCCATTGTGGATGAGGTTGACTCCATTTTGATAGATGAAGCGAGAACCCCTCTTATCATCTCGGGAGAAGGGGATAAATCCACCGATATGTACAAGGTTGCCTGCACCTTTGCACGGACACTGTCCTATTTCCGTGTGGCAGAGCAGGACTCGAAAGAGGACCTAGACGTGGTGGAGCAGGATGTTATCATCGACGAAAAGGCAAAGACCTCCACTCTAACTAAAAACGGTATCAAAAAGGTGGAGAGATATTTCAGCCTTGAAAACTATTCCGATTCGGAAAATATGAGCTTGCAGCACCATATCAACCAAGCGGTGCGGGCACAGGGCATAATGAAAAAGGACGTTGACTATGTTGTAAAGGACGGTCAAGTTGTAATAGTTGACGAGTTTACCGGCCGTTTGATGGAGGGCAGACGCTATAGCGACGGCTTGCATCAGGCAATCGAGGCAAAGGAGGGGGTAAAGGTGGAAAGAGAGAGCAAAACTCTTGCCACAATAACCTTCCAAAACTATTTTAGAATGTATAAAAAGCTTGCAGGTATGACGGGTACTGCCCTTAGCGAGGCAAATGAATTTTTGGAAATTTATGGACTTAGCGTATTGGAAATCCCCACAAACCGCCCCATTGCAAGAGACGATATGAATGATGTTGTATACAAAACAGAGCTTGGCAAATTCAATGCTGTGGCAGATGATGTTGTGGCGGCACACGCAAAAAATCAGCCGGTTTTGGTGGGTACAATATCCATAGAAAAATCCGAGGAGCTTAGCCGCCTTTTGAAAAACAGAGGGATAAAGCACGAGGTTTTGAACGCAAAGCACCACGATAAAGAGGCGGAAATTGTGGCACAGGCAGGCAAAAAGGGTGCGGTTACCATCGCTACCAATATGGCAGGCCGTGGTACCGATATTATTCTAGGCGGCAATGCGGAGTTTATGGCAAAGAACGATATGAGAAAATCCGGATTTACCGAGGAGATGATTGAAAACTCAACCAGCTTTTTCGAGACGGACAACGAGGAAATATTGACGGCAAGGGAGACTTTTTCTCGACTTAGTGCAGAGTATAAAGCCCATTTAGAGCCGGAGGCACAGGAGGTAAAGGACGCAGGTGGACTGCTGATTTTGGGTACCGAGCGTCACGAATCTCGCCGTATTGACAACCAGCTTCGTGGACGTGCAGGCCGTCAAGGCGACCCCGGTGCAACACGGTTTTATGTCAGCCTAGAGGACGATTTAATGCGGCTTTTTGGCGGCGACAAGACCAGTGCAATAATGGAAAAGCTGGGCTATGACGAGACTATGCCTATAGAAAATAAGATTATCACAAACTCAATCGAGAGCGCACAAAAGAAGATTGAAGCGAGAAACTTTGACATAAGAAAAAATGTTCTTAACTACGATGATGTTATGAACAAGCAAAGAGAAATCATCTACAAACAGCGTCATGCTGTTCTTTCCGGCGAGGATGTTTCCGACAGCGTTCGTGGCATGGTAACGGAGTCTATCGAGTCAAATGTGGACACCTTCTGCTGTGGCAAGGAGCAGGAGCACTGGAATTTAAAATCTCTTAGAGACACCTATCTTGGGTGGCTTTTGGAGGAAAATGACCTGCGTTACAGTGATGAGGAGCTGCAAAAAATCACAAGGGATGACCTTGTAAGCTTTATCACAAACAAGGCAACACAGGTTTTACAGGCGAAGGAAAAGGCGATAGGCAGCGAGATTATGCGTGAGGTGGAGAGGGTGGTTCTCCTTAGAACGGTGGACTCAAAATGGATGGAGCACATCGACGCAATGGACGAGTTAAAGCGTGGTATCGGGCTTAGAAGCTATGGTCAGCATGACCCTGTTTCCGAGTACCGTTTTGAGGGCTTTAATATGTTTGACGAGATGGTGGAAAACATTAAGCAGGACACAGCCAAGATGCTGGTTATAGCCCATGTCACACAGTCTGCACCAAAGCGTGAGGCGGTGGCAAGGGTCACGGGCACAAGCGGTGGAGACGAGGGCGAGGTAAAACGTCAGCCCATAAGACGCTCACCCGAAAAGGTAGGCAGAAACGATTTATGTCCCTGTGGCAGCGGCAAAAAATATAAAAAATGCTGCGGCAGAACCGGTGCAGACAAGCAAGAGGAGTAAAAAACAGCCAAGCTACACAAAGCAAAGGTGCAAAGGAGTAACCAGTGGAACAAAAGGATAAATTCCCATATATATCATTGTTTATGTTTATCGGGGCGGTTATATACATTTTCAGCCCCTTGGACCTTATCCCTGATGCCTTTATAGGTTTAGGGCAGCTAGATGATGTGGGTATGTTTTATATGGCGTATCGAGCAGGGAAAACCCTGTACAGCTATGGCAAAAACCGCAGTGCAAATAAAGACAGCCACAAGGATGTGGTCGCCGATGTGACATCAAAGGATAGCCCCGAGGGGGAGGAAAAATAGCAGAAAACCACGGGCAGACAGCAGATAAAAACATTAAAAACCCGTTAAAAACACCGCACCGCCGCTTTCAAAAAAGCAGGCTGTGCGGTGTTTATTTTGTTTGGATTTAATCAAATCTTCTGACTTTTTACGTAGGTGCATTTAATTTTGTTGCGATGTACTTAGGTAAAAAGCATTGGAACATTGCACCTTGTTGCGGCTGTGGCTATTTTGTTTCCAGCTTATCCATAGCAGTTTTAAACTGGATTTTAAACATTATTGCGGTGGTGAGCACTGCCAATAAATCAGCTACAGGCTCTGCCATAAACACTGCGGTGGTTTGGTTGCCGGCAAAAATCGGCAACATTGGCAGTATAAATATCAAAGGCACAAGCAGCAAAATCTTCCGCAAAATGGCAAGAAACAGCGAGCTTTTTGCGTTTCCAAGTGCGATAAAGGTTTGCTGACAGGCAATTTGTATTCCGAAAACCCCTGAGGACAGCATATAAATTCGCAGTGCGTGGGAGGCAAAAGCTACAAGCTCGGGGTCGTTGTTGAAAATTTTGACAAACATTTGCGGGGCAAGCATTGCGGCTGCCCACAAGGTGGCGGAAAAGGTAAAGCAGCAGATGAGCAAAAGTTTAAAAGCGTGTTTTACTCTATCCACATTTTTTGCCCCAAAGTTAAAGCTTATAATGGGCTGTGCACCTTGGGTAAGACCCATAAGCGGCAGCATAGAAAACTGCATAACACTTGTCAAAATTGTCATAGCACCCACCGCCAAGTCTCCGCCATATTTTAAAAGTGATGAGTTAAAGCACACGGCGATAAGGCTCTCGGTAGACTGCATAATAAAGGGGGAAAGCCCCAAAGCTATACAGGGCAAAATGATTTTTGGCACTAAAACAAAATTTTTCTTGTGAAGGCGAATGGTGGTTTTTTTGCCAATGAGAAAGAACAAAATCCACACCATAGAGACGCCCTGTGAAATTATGGTGGCAAGAGCTGCACCGGCAACACCCATATCAAAGCCGAAAATCAAGATAGGGTCAAGGATTATGTTGAGCACTGCACCGATTAAAACCGTCATCATACTAACTTTAGAAAACCCTTGTGCACTGATAAAGGAGTTAAGCCCCAAAGTAAGCTGTACAAAAATTGTGCCAAGGCTGTAAATTTTCATATATTCCGATGCGTACTGGATGGTATTTTCACTTGCCCCAAACATCATAAGCAGGCTGTCGGCAAAAAAATAAAATACCACGGTTAGCACTATAGAAACTAAAACCAGCAGGGTAAAGCAGTTGCCAAGTGTCCTTTCGGCGTTGTCCTTTTCCCCTTTTCCAAGGTATATGGAGGCTCGAGGGGCACCCCCCATGCTAACCAGTGCCGCAAAAGCGGAAATTATCATAATTATAGGCAGACACACACCCACCCCTGTAAGGGCAAGCTTGCCTATACCCTCAATGTGACCGATGTACATACGGTCAACAAGGTTGTATAAAAGATTTATAATCTGTGCGGCAATGGCAGGGGCGGCAAGCCTGAAAAGCAGTTTTCCCACGTTTTCCGTGCCTAAAGATTGTGTTTCGTTTTCGTTCATAATTTATTCTCCTTTTAAAAAATACTGGGTGCAGGCAGTTTGCTTTGCCACGCCTTGGCACTTGACAAACAATTTTTTGCAACGTATAATAGTTTACAACGAAACTGTTTACTTGTCAACTATTATTGTGAATAAGAAGGTATATTTATGGAAAATAATTTAGATATAGGGAAATTTTTGCTGTTTCAGCGGCAGGTGGGGGATTTTTATAACTCTGCAATTTCAAAGTGTGCCGCACAGTGTAACCTTTCTAAACCCGAAGCGGATGTCATATTATTTTTGGCAAACAACACCCAATATAAAACCGCCACGGAGGTGGTGGAGCACCGAGGTTTTTCCAAGGGATATGTGTCCAAGGCGGTGGAGCAGCTGCAAAGCAAGGGGCTTATCTCCATAAAAACGGGCAAGGAAGATAGAAGATATCAATACATTGAGGTTTTGCCACAGGCGGCACAGACCATAGAAGAACTGCGTGGGGCACAGCTTGGCTTTTGGGCGGCGGTCAGCCGTGACATAAACGGCGAGGACATCATAAGCTTTAATCGCTTGGTGGTACAGCTTTTAAAAAATATATCGGAATAAAAAAATGCACAGACAACATTGCGGTGACCTTGCTAAGCTAGATTTATTTCTAACGTAAGCAAGGGCAGGTGCAACAAGTCTGTGCATTTTGACATATATATGGAAATTGGTTAGAACAAGCCGGAAATGACCCCGTTGTCATCTACATCAATGCTCAGTGCAGCAGGTATTTTAGGCAAGCCCGGCATGGTCATAATTTCACCCATAACGGCGACTACAAAGCCGGCACCGGCACTTAGACGCAGCTCTCGCACATTCATAGTAAAATTAGTCGGTGCTGCCAAAAGTGCGGCATTGTCCGAGAAGGAATATTGGGTTTTAGCGATGCAGACAGGCAGCTTGTCATACCCTTGCTTTGCTAAATCCTTCATCATATTTAAAGCAGGCTTTGAGAAGGTCACATCATCGGCACCGTAAATTTTGGTGCATACCGCCTTGATTTTGTCGCATACCGACATATCCTCGGGGTAGGTAAAGTTTATTGCTGTGTCCTCTTTTATAGCCGCCAAAACCTTTTTGGCAAGGTCAAGTCCACCCTCTGAGCCCTTTGCGAAAACCTCGCTCAAGGAACATTCCACCCCTAAATCTTTGCAGAATTTAAAAACAGTGTCCACTTCATTTTGGCTGTCGGTAGGAAAGCTGTTTAAAGCCACAACGCAGGGCAGCTTAAAGTTATCTTTTATGTTGTGAATATGTCTTGCAAGGTTTGCAAGCCCTGTTTGCAGTGCAGCTACATTTTCAAGGTTTAAATCCGCTTTTGCCACACCACCGTGGTGCTTTAATGCACGGACAGTAGCGACTAAAACCACTGCGTTGGGGGAAAGATTGTTCATACGGCACTTTATATCAAGAAATTTTTCCGCCCCAAGGTCAGCACCGAAGCCTGCCTCGGTGACAACATAATCCCCAAGCTTTAACCCAAGCTTTGTTGCCACAACGCTGTTGCAGCCGTGGGCGATGTTGGCAAAAGGCCCACCGTGAATAAGGCAGGGGGTGTTTTCCAAGGTCTGCACTAAATTGGGGTTTATGGCATCCTTCAAAAGTGCCGCCAAAGCACCCTCACAGCCAATTTGACCCACTGTCACAGCATCCCCTGAAAAGGAGTAGCCCACCACAATTCGTGCAAGGCGTTTTTTCAAATCTCCAAGGCTGTCTGCAAGGCAGAAAACCGCCATAATTTCACTCGCCACCGTTATGTCAAAGCCGTCCTCACGAGGAGTGCCGTTTGCCTTGCCGCCAAGGCCATCATTTACAAACCTAAGCTGGCGGTCGTTCATATCAAGGCACCGTTTCCACGTCACTCTGCGTGGGTCGATGCCGCAGGCGTTGCCTTGGTATATATGGTTGTCAACAAGGGCTGCCAAAAGGTTGTTAGCGGCACTTATTGCGTGTAAATCTCCTGTAAAATGAAGGTTGATATCCTCCATAGGCACAACCTGTGCATATCCGCCGCCGGCAGCACCGCCCTTGACACCAAAAACAGGGCCGAGGCTAGGCTCACGCAGACACAGCATTACATCCTTGCCAAGCTTTGCCAAGCTGTCCCCAAGACCGATGCTGGTGGTGGTTTTTCCCTCTCCCGCAGGGGTTGGGCTGATGGCGGTAACCAAAATAAGCTTACCTTTTTTGTCGGGGATGTTTGATACTTTATTAAGGCTTACCTTTGCCTTGTAGTCTCCGTAAAGGCTGATTTCATTTCTTGTAAGACCCGTTTTTTTTGCAATTTCTTCAATGGGCAGCATAACGGCTGATTGTGCTATCTCGATATCACTTTTCATTTTTCGTCCTCCTAGAATTTTCCGATGGAAAACAAGTTTCCATTTACCACTATTGTATGATAGCAAATAAAATAGCGATTGTAAATATATGTCATTTTATTAACAGGCTTATTGTGAAAGTATATGAACTTTTACAAAATCAAGTCATATTCTATTGTAATATTGTGTATTTTTGTGGTACAATATAGTATTAATATGTGGCGGAACGATAAGAGGAATTTAGATGATTTATTTGGATAATGCGGCGACAACTCCTGTTGATAAAGAGGTTGCGGCGGTGATAACGAAAAGCCTTGAGGAGGATTTTGCAAACCCATCCTCATTATATAAGCTTGGCGCTCACAGCGAAAGTGAGATAAATGCTGCAAGGCAGACGGTGGCAGGGTGTATAAACGCCCAAAGGGAGGAGATTTATTTTACCTCCTGTGCCTCGGAGAGCAACAACCTTGCCATATACGGCTTGGCACTTGCACGCAAGGGCTGGGCAAACAGGATAGTCACAACGGGATATGAGCACCCGGCGGTGAGAAAACCGCTGGAGCTTTTAAAGGAAGCAGGGTTTGAGATTGTCTATGTAAACCCCGATGCCAAGGGCAATGTTTCAAAGGAAGAAATTTTGGCGGCGGTAAATGAGACAACGGCTCTGGTGGCGCTGATACACGTCAACAACGAGACGGGGGCTGTGATAGATTTAAAATCGCTCTGCCGTGAAATAAAGGAAAAAAACCATAGGACAGCGGTACATATTGACGCAACACAAAGCTTTATGAAGCTGCCCATTGATGTGTCGGGGCTGCAGATAGAAACTCTGTCCTTTTCGGGGCACAAGATAAATGCGCCCAAGGGTATTGGCGGATTATATATTCGAAAGGGCACCAATATAAAGGCGGTTATGGTGGGCGGCGGTCAGGAAAAAGGTGTGCGAGCAGGCACGGAAAACATCCACTATATAAAAGGGCTTGCCAAGGCGTGCCAGCTATTAAAGCCTAATATAAATAAAAAATTAGAGCATTACACACACCTTAAAAATCAGCTTTTGGAAGGGCTTATGGCGTTTGACAATGTGGTGATAAATTCTCCCGAGGACGGTGTGCCCTACACGGTGAATTTTTCGTTTTTAGGGTATAAAAGCGAGACATTACTGCACTTTTTAGAGCAGTACGAAATTTATGTTTCCTCCGGCTCTGCCTGCTCTAAAGGGGGGCAAAGCCACACATTAGCACAGATGGGACTGTCCTCAGAACGGATAGACAGTGCCTTGAGGGTAAGCTTTGGCACCGATACAACAGACTTGGACATAGAGCGGCTATTAGAAATATTAAAGCTTGCCACAGAAAAATTACAAAGGAAAAAACAATAATGAATAAACTTATAATATGCTATCTGGGCGAGGTCGTTTTAAAGGGGATGAACAAAACCACCTTTGAAGCACAGCTTATGAAAACTATCCGCAGACGTATTAAATCTTTGGGCAATTTCAAGGTGTACAAGGCGCAGAGCACCATTTATATCGAGGGGCTTGACGAGGATGCTGACATTGACACAGCCTATGAAAAATCAAAAAAGATTTTCGGAATAGCGGCGGTGAGCAAGGCATATGTGGTGGAAAAAGATTTTGAAATCATCGCAAAAACCGCAATAGAAACACAAAAAGACTTTTTGATGGACACCAAAACCTTCAAGGTTGTGGCGAGAAGAAGCGACAAGAGCTTTCCCATGAACTCCCTTGAAATTTCAAGAGAGCTTGGGGGCAGACTGCTGGACGCTTATCCACATTTAAAGGTGGATGTTATAAACCCACAGGCGATAGTGATGGTGGAAATTCGTGACTTTGGCGCTTATGTACACACAGGTAAAGAACAGGCGGCAGGTGGTATGCCCGTGTCAAGCTCGGGCAAGGGAGCGCTGATGTTAAGCGGCGGCATAGACAGCCCTGTGGCGGCATATATGATGGCGAAAAGAGGGCTTAGCCTGATGGCAGTACACTTTGCCTCACCGCCCTACACAGGTGAAAGAGCGAGGCAAAAGGTGATTGACCTATGCGAAAAGGTGAAACCCTACACAGGGGATATTCCACTTTTTGTTGTGCCATTTACCGCACCGCAGGAATATATTCGTGACCACGGCGTTGGGGAATTGTTCACGATTTTGATGCGCAGAAGTATGATGAGAATTACAGAAAAGCTGGCGCTTAAATATGGCGCAGAGGTGATTATAACAGGGGAGAGCTTGGCACAGGTGGCAAGCCAAACCCTAAAAGCCATAAAAGCGACGGACTGTGCGGTGGAAATGCCCATATTCCGTCCGGTCATAGGCATGGACAAGAATGAAATCACCGAGATAGCAAGGAAAATCGACACCTTTGAAACGTCCATTTTGCCCTATGAGGATTGCTGTACCATCTTTACGCCCAACCATCCAAGAACCAAACCAAGCTTGGAGGAGGTTTTTGCGGCGGAGGAAAATATGGACATGGCAGCGCTGCTAAAGCTGGAAGAAACGGCGGCGGAAGAAACGGAAAAAATATACATCAATCTTTAATTTTAGGTATAGAGATATTATAGGATGAAGATGGCAGACGGCAGTATATGCACAGTATTCTAGTGAGAAAAGTAGAGGTGATAACCCTTTGAGAGCAGAAATTATTTGTGTTGGCACAGAACTTTTGCTAGGCGACATTTTAAACACAAATGCACAGTTTTTATCAAGAACGCTGTCCGAGCTGGGCATAGTTATGTACAACCAACAGGTGGTGGGAGACAACGGCCCAAGGCTTGCACAGGCGGTTAACATTGCAAAGCAAAGGTGCGACATTGTTATATTGTCCGGTGGCTTAGGCCCCACGGAGGACGATTTGACAAAGCAGACGGTAGCACAGCTTTTCAATGATGAATTGGTGTACAGCGCTGGGGTGGAAAAGGACATACAGGCATATTTTGACCGCATAAAGCAGCCTATGGCAGAAAATAATCGCAGGCAGGCATTTGTGCCGAAAAATGGCAAGTACATAAAAAATGAAAACGGAACAGCACCGGGGATAATCTTTATCGAGGGAGAAAAGCTGGCAATTTTGTTGCCGGGGCCTCCCAAGGAGCTTATACCCATGGTGGAAAATGACGTGGTGCCGCTCTTAAAAAAATTAGTGTGCGGCGTTATAAAATCAAAGTACATAAAAACCATAGGCATTGGCGAAAGTATGTTGGAGACGAAAATTTCCGACATTTTGGAGGTGTCCAACCCCTCGGCGGCGCTCTATGCAAAAACAGGTGAAGTCACCATTCGCATCACGGCAAATGCTGACAGCTCTCGGGAAGCAGAGGGGGCACTCAGGGCGCAGATGGCGGCGCTGGACAAGCGAATATCCGACTATATTTACGGCGTGGATGTGGAAAATATCGAGACGGTTATAGTGGAAACCTTGAAAAAAACCATGAAAACCGTGGCGACAGCGGAGAGCTGCACAGGAGGGCTTGTGTCCTCACGTCTCACCGCCATTCCGGGGGCATCGGAGGTGTTTGAGCTAGGGCTTTGCACCTATTCCGACAAGCAAAAGGTGGAGATGCTCTGCGTAAATCAAGACACTATAGATGAATATACGGCAGTTTCAGCGCAGGTTGCGGCGCAGATGGCACAAAATATCCGCACCATAGCAGACAGTGATTATGGCGTGGCGACAACAGGCTATGCAGGCCCCACAGGGGAAAATGTGGGTCTTGTTTTTGTGGCGGTGTCCACCAAAGAGAAAATTTATGTGGCGCAGCACAGCTTCACCGGTAATCGTGATACTATAACCACCCTCGCCAGCCAATATGCCTTGGACTTATTGCGCCGTGTGATGTTTAATCTGCCACAGGTGTTTGCCACAGAATTTAAAAGAGAAAAGCCAAAGGGCAAAAAAAAGGTGGCTAAAAATATAATTTTCATCACTGTGATGTTAGCCATGGCAGTGGGGCTTGCTTTCGGGTTCATATGGCTTAAAAAGGATGATAAGTGGCGTCAACTGCCCATTATAAGCGACATTTTAAACACTAAATCCGTGGAAAATGTTATAGAAGCAAGGCAGGAAGAGAATTTTTTTCGGAAAGATTTTGAGCAGGAAACAGCAAAGCTACTATCCGGCTCTTGGGCTCAAGATCTAAAGCTAGAGGGCTGGATTACATTAAAAAACAATAAAAAGGAATATGCTATAGGCACAAAGGAGCTAGCGCAGGAAGAAAAATCAGCGGTTGTATATGAGACAGACCCTATAGGCTCGGTCAAGATGCTGTCGGGCTTTAGCGAGGACAATATGTTCCAAACACAGGAAATTCCGGAAATTAATGACGATACCAGAATAACCTTGTTTGATACAGCTAGTAGCTACAGCAAGTTTGAACTGTTTTCTGTGGCGCAATTTTCACAGCAGGAGCTTGAGGAGATAAAGAAGAAAACAGAGGCACAGGAATTGATAGATGCGGCAAAGGCGGCAAGCGTGTGCAGCTTTTCCGCACAGCCCACTGTGGGCGAGGAGCTTTTGGTGATGGGGGAAGAGATGAAGGACGGCTCCACCACCTTGTACTTTGCTCGCAAGGTAGGGGAGAGCATAAAGGCGGATGAAGCGGGACAAAAGCCTACGGACAGTGGAGCTGACGGTACAACACCGCCAGAGGAAACAGCCGGAGAGGAAGCCGAGGGGACACAGACACCGGATAAATCACCCGACCCAGCCTTGGACGCTGAGGGAAAGCCATCGCCCAGCCCAACGGCTAGCCCAACTCAAACACCAAAGCCGACTCAAACACCAAAGCCGACTCAAACTCCAAAGCCAACAGAAAAACCGACACCGAAACCAACGAAGGAGCCGACACCGGCACCAACAGCGGAGCCAACACCCCAGCCCACTGCGGAGCCTACTGCCCCACCGGCACAAGGGGGAGAGATGCTCACGGTAACATTGAATGGAAATGTTGTCACAGCGCCGGCAGCGGAAATTTTAAGCCGTGTAGTCTCTAGGGAGATGACAGGGTCATGGAATTCCGAGGCACTAAAGGCACAGGCGGTTGCGACCCACACCTTTATAAAATATCAGCAGTCAATAGGCAATTCCGCACCGGCGGTTTCCGGCAAGGAGCCGTACCAATCGGTTATAAATGCGGTAAATCAAGTTGCGGATAAGATTATGACAATAGGAGGTGCGGCAGTGTATACGCCATACTTTGCCTCCTCTTGTGGCAGAACCAACTCCTCAGCGGAGGTATGGGGCGCAAACTATGGACATCTGCAATCGGTAGAGAGCAAGTATGATAACCAAGCATCGGGCTTTGAGGGCACGGTGAGGTACTCAAAAGATGATATGGCACAGGTAATACGAGATAAAATAGGGGTAGAGCCACAGGGCGACCCCAGCACTTGGTTTCAAATTTTAGACAGGACAAGCGGCGGTTATGTGGGAAATATGTCTATATGCGGTGCAACAACCTACCAAAATGGTGCTACGGGCAGAACCACAAATATTACGGGCAGATGGATGCGTGAGGACATTTTAAAACAGGACGGCAGAATGGTAATGCGCTCGGCTTGCTTTGATATAGCTTATGATGGGTCAACCTTTATATTCACCACCTATGGCTATGGCCATGGTGCAGGTATGAGCCAATGGGGGGCACAGCTATATGCGCAAAATGAGGGTTGGACCTATGACCAAATATTGACACACTACTACACAGGTGTTACGATACAATAGCACAGCATGGGTTAAAAATCGAACCGCAGTGGTTCGATTTTTAACTGTTAGCTGATACTAACATACGGAACAAATGACTGCGAGTTAGTTTACGATAACACGCTAAATGGACATTACTAGGTAGTTAGCACTAACAACCGTTTGGAGCAATCAGAGCGGCTATTACAGGAAACACATACTGGTTAGTATTGACAAACTCGATAAAACTGACAGCAGATATTAATTTGCAGCGGCGAAAGGTATTTTAATGGAATATATTGATTTAAGAAGTGACACGGTAACACAGCCCACACAGGAGATGCGGGATGCCATGTACACAGCGCCTGTGGGGGATGATATGTATGGCGATGACCCTACCGTCAAAAATCTGGAGCAGAAATGTGCACAGATGATGGGCAAGGAGGCAGGGCTGTTTGTGGCATCGGGAACCATGGGAAACCAGCTATGCGTCATGACACACACGGTTAGAGGGGATGAGATTATAGTTTCCTCAGACAGCCATATTGTTGTCCACGAGGTGGGAATGGCGGCTGTTTTGGCGGGGGTTATGGTGAGGGCGGTAGAGTGCAAGGATGGAATGTTGACAGCTAAAATCATAGAAAAAGCAGTCAACAAGGGAAATGATGCCGCCACCAAGACCAGTCTTATCTGCCTTGAAAATGCATTGTGCAACGGCAAAGTTATGACGGTGGAACAGATGCGAGCTTGCTATGAAAAGGCAAAGGAATATAATCTGCCTGTACACCTTGATGGAGCTAGAATTTTTAATGCTTGCGTTGCGCTGAAAACTGACGTAAAGAACATAGCACAATATTCAGACAGCGTGATGGTGTGCCTTTCTAAAGGGCTGTGTGCGCCGGTGGGCAGTGTTGTGTGCGGCAGTGCAGAGTTTGTCGAAAGAGCACGTAAAAATCGAAAGCTGCTTGGGGGCGGAATGCGCCAAGCGGGGCTTTTGGCAGCTTGCGGAATAATTGCACTGGAAAAAATGGTGGATCGTTTACAGGATGACCATGACAATGCAAAGCTTTTAGCTCAGGAACTTAACAAAATAAAGGGCGTTAAGGTGCTTATGGACAATACAGACATTAACATTGTGTTCGCCAGCCTTGACAGACCAAAGGAATTTATAAATGCCATCCCCTCAAAAATGCTGGAAAAAGGTATAAAAATCAATGGAATTGAGGGGGGATATCTGCGTTTTGTCACTAATAATGATGTGAGCCGACGGGATATAGAAAAGGTGGTAGAAGCGTTCAAACAAATTTTAGGCTAATGGATTTATCTTTGGAAGGATTGGAGGATAGCAGATGAAATATGTTTCACCCACAACGGAAAAACGCCGTCAACAACAAAAAAAACGCCAACAACAAAAAATTGCAGGCGCTGTGCTTGTTTGCGTTACTATAATTTTGGGGCTTGTCGCATATAAGCTGCTAGTGCCCAAAAACACACCGGTGGAAGATAAACCCAATATACAGCGCCCCGAGGAAAAGCCAACCCCCGAGGAAGTGCCGACTCCCGAGGAAGTGCCGACTCCCGAGGAAGTGCCGACACCCGAGGAAAAGCCGACCCCCGAGGAAGAGCCAACCCCCGAGGAAAAACCGACCCCCGAGGAAGTGCCACCCCCCGAGGAAAAGCCTGCCACCGAGGAAAAACCTACCCCCGAGGTAAAACCGGAAAAAACCCCAAAGCCTAAAAAATCGTTCTTCTCTTTCCTTGATAAAAAGGAAAAGAAAGGGACGGAATTTCCTGTGACTGCCTTTGGCAGAACCATTGAAGCTCCGGCAAAAAGCATAGTCAGTTTGTCCCCCACGGCGACAGAAACTTTGCTGTCAATGCCATCCCAGAGCAGCCTTGTGGCGGTGAGCGAGTACTGCAACAAGCGTGGCAGAGAGCTTATGACGGTGGGGACGCCGCTCATTCCCAAGGTGGACAAAATCATTCAAATCGCTCCGGAATATCTTATAATTCAAACGCCTTTAAGTGACAGTGATAAAACCAAGCTGGAGCAGAGCGGCATAAAGATATTGCAGATGAATTCACCCAAGGAAATAAGCGATTTAAAGGAAAACTATCGCAGCGTTTGCGCTCTCGTACTAGGAAAAGAAATGGCGCAGATAGCTAGTGAAAATGCAGTATATGACATTGAAACAAAGCTAAAGATGTACCAAGTGGCACTGTCAAAAACGGAAAAACAATCGGCAATATTGCTGTTTAACCCCTATGGAATGGTGGCAACTGAGGATACAATTGAGGGAAAATTCCTGCAATATTTTTTCAAGCTTGCCAATGGAGGAACCAACTATGTAGGGGGAAGCTTTGAAGAGTTAGCGGCAACAAACCCACAAGTTATAATAGCGTCTAACAAGCTGACAGCGGAGGATATATCAAGCTTAGGGTTTGGTGAGACGGAAGCTGTAAAGAATGGCAGGGTGCATTATGTGCCAATTCAAGATTTTGAAAATGCCAGCCCACGGATGGTAAAGCATCTTGCGGACGTTGCAAACCAAGCCTATGAGGGTGGGATATCCCCTGTCACAATACAGGAGGTTTACCCACCGGACGAGGGCAAAAAGAAGAATAAAAAATAGATAAAGTCTAGATAATATCAATGAAATAGATACTGAAAATAATACTGAAAAAAACTAACCCTTACACAAGGCAGTGTCCCATTGTGTAAGGGTTAGTTATCTATAACTTGAAAATACGGGTGGTATAATCCTTTCCAAGGTCACTGGAAAATTTGCAAAAGATACTGTGGGTGTCGGTGGCAAGGCTTTCGGTGCGGATAACAGCCTTACATTCTGTGGAAAGAGCGGACAAAGTTCGGTAGGAGTGGCTGATAGGAAGCTGGGAGCCTTTTGCGTTTTTCACTATTTCCTCTCCTAAAGAGTTCATTGCCAGTATTCTTATATAGGGTACATCGGACGGGTAGTCATGACTAATTCCAAGGAGAGAAAAAAGCATAATTCGGCAAAGCCGTGAGCGTGTGTATTGCTTTGTGGGAAGATTTTCCATAAGCTGTTCTATGGTGCTTGAACGCAGCACCGCTTTTTCAAAGGCAAAGCTTAACTCAGTGTTGCAGTCGGGCAGACAGGCAAAATCATCCGCACTTTTTTGGCATAAATTAAAGAACAAGGCACGGTTAAAGCTCTGGTCGGGAATAAAGTAGTTAGCCGTTTCTAACTGCTTGCGAAACTGGGGCTTTATATTTTCCGGCACAAAGCTTTCCGCCTCGTCAAACCGAAAATCGGCAACACACTTTCGGATATATCCGGCACTTGCAAAGCCGCCCTTTGGTATGGGGTCATTATACAGAGCACCACGGCGTTTTACCAAGATAAAATCAGGGCGCCAATCCAGCCGCAGACATTCCTTGATGTACTCGATGGCAAGAATGTCATTGGAGGCACACAGCACACTGTCATTTATTGCAAACCGCTGTAAAATTGCCTTTTGACGTGCGGCGGCAAAGGGAATATTGTCCTGTAAAAAAAGCTTTAGGCTACTTGCGTATTCCTCGCTCAAAAGATATTGTGCAAGCTGCGTCAATAGGGCTAAATCTCCGCACTCGCTGCCAAAGCTGACGGCAGACACACCTAAATTTTTCAAAATTGACATTCCGGCTCGTGCAAAGCCTTCAGCGGAGAGCATACTGTAGGGCGCAGGGATTTCGCACACCAAGCTTACGCCGCAGGTGAGGGCAAGCTTAGCACGCTCAAATTTTGATAATAGACACAACTGCCCACGTTGCACACAGCTTCCGCTAAGGGCAACGGCGATGCTTTTATAGCCTTTTTGAGCTAAATAATCCAATTGATATTGGTGTCCTGTGTGAAAAGGGTTGTATTCTGCAACAATTCCTACTGTTTTTAACATAAAAAACTCCTTTTGCCTTGAAAAAGGTCTCAATCTATTATATAATATTTATGTTGTAAAATAAACACCATTTTTTTTGGAGGAGTCAGAATGAAAATTTTAGTTATTAACTGTGGTTCAAGTTCACTCAAATATCAGCTTATTGATATGACCGATGAAAGCGTTATCTGCAAAGGTAACTGCGAGAGAATTGGCATCGATGGCAGCTTTATCGCTCATAAAGCAAACGGCAAGGAATGGAAGGTAGAGACACCTTTCCCAACCCATACAGAGGCATTCGCAAAGGTTGTTGAGATGATGACCAAGGGCGAGGGCGCAGTTATCAAGGACGTGTCCGAGGTTTCCGCAATAGGTCACCGTGTTGCACAGGGTGCTGAAAGCTTTAAAGAGTCAACACTTGTAACAGATGAAGTTATTGCAGAGGTTGGCCGTTTGGGTGCACTTGCACCGCTGCACAACCCAGCACACGTATTGGGTCTTAACAGTGCAAAGGCTGTGTTTGGTGCAAATGTTCCAAACGTGGTTGTGTTCGACACAGTGTTCCATTCAACAATGCCTGCAAAAGCATATATGTATGCAGTGCCATACGAAATGT